>CALAFS010000099.1 GCA_937892405.1 uncultured Clostridia bacterium | reverse complement strand
ACTGCGATCTTGAAAATTCTCTTTACGGCGTGGAAATCAAGGGGACGAAAAAACGCGGCGGCTATGTCCGCGGCGTATGCGTGCGCCGCTCGGTGCTCCCCCGTGTTCTCATGCACGCCGTCACCTATAACGATGACGGGGAAGGGGCACCCGAGCCGCCCGTCTTCTCCGACTGTACCTTCTCCGATCTGACCCTTACAGGCATCGCCTGCCCTCTGAACGGGGAGGCGCGCCCTTGTCCGGCAATCGAGCTTTCGGGCTTCGATGCGGGCGCCCATGCGATCCGCGGTGTCCGCTTCTCCCGTATCCGCCTGCGGGCGGAGGAGGGAAGTGTGCCTGCGATCCGTCTTGAGAACTGTTACGATGTGACCTTCGACGGTGTCACACGCCCGTAAAAGGCAGAGAAAATCGCCCCGCTTCCCGGGGCGATTTTCTTTTGCGGAATCTTGACAATCGCGCGCATGTGTGCTAAAATAAATGGGATAATGAAAAAATAAGGAGCACACAATGCTGACGGTTGAACGAATTTCGGTGATGAATATGGAAAACGCTATCCGCGGCGCGAGAAATCCCATGAATTCCTGGGCGCGCATGGATAGCTTTTATGATGAAAAGGGGAACTTTATCCTCGGGGAAAACGATCTTGCCCTGGCGCACCGTCTTGCCGCCGCGGGGAGCGATCACAGAAAATTTCTGCGTCAGATCTTTGTTACGATGGACATCACGGCGCCTCTTTATTGGTGGAAAGAGTTTGACACCTACAAGGTCGGCACCGTCGCGAATTCCTGCTCCACCATGCACAAAATTCAGGCAAAGCCTTTTACCCGCGACGATTTTTCCCACGACCGCATGTCCGACGCGGCACTTGCCGTCCTCGACAGTGTCATTGCCTTTCTCGAAGAGAGAAGACAGACCTTCTGCGAGACGAAGGACAAGGGCGCGTGGGCGGATATGATCCAGCTGCTTCCCAGCTCCTACCGTCAGCTCCGCACCGTCACGATGAACTATGAGGTGCTCATCAACATCTATTACGCAAGGCGGAACCATAAGCTCACCGAATGGCACACCCTCTGCGACGCGATCAAAACGCTTCCCTATGCCAACGAGCTGATTCTGATCAAAGCCGAGAAAACCGAAGAATAAGTAAACTAAAATTTACAATTTATCGCAATTTCTTCATCGGGTTTCCTCTTGACAGAGAGTTTTTTGTTGAAATTTTCTAAACCTTGTATTTGTGCCGCTTTGCGGCAGAATGGCAGCGCGAAAGCGGAAGTCCGATGGCACGGTAACTTTTTGTGTTTCGCGCACAAATTCTCCTGAAAACAGGACCCGCCCCGTTTTCATTTTCTCGCGAAAATAACGGAGAATTTTCAAACCTTGTATTTGTGCCGCTTTGCGGCAGAATGGAGAATCATATGACAGACGGATTTGTACGCGTCGCTACGGCGTCTCCCGCACTGCGGGTCGCCGACCCGCATTTCAATACCGACTCCGCCATCGCCACGGCAAAGAGTGCTGCGGCAGAGGGCGTCAAAGTTCTTGTTTTCCCGGAGCTGAACATCTCCGCGTATACCATCGGAGATCTTGTTTTTCAGACGAACCTTCTCGCCGCCTGTGAAAAGGAGCTTGCCCGCTATATCGAGGAGACGAAGGATCTCGACCTCCTCGCTTTCGTCGGGCTTCCCGCCGCGCTC
>CALAFS010000098.1 GCA_937892405.1 uncultured Clostridia bacterium | reverse complement strand
CGAGAGTGGGGCTCTGTTCGTCAATTGCCATATATTCGGGGTAAGTACCGCCGATATTGACATAGACACGGCTGTTCAGCTCGATGTAGTCAAGCGTCACCGCGGCTCCGCCTGCCTGCGAAAGAGTGAGCTTTCCGTCCGCAAAGGAAATGCTTTCGCCCTCTCCCGCCGCAGCGGCAAAGGCGCTCAGCTTCTGTTCGTATTCGGCTTTCGTCGCGCTGTTCTTCACCATGTTGATCTGTACGGTGTCGTTGTCGAAGAGGTCTTCGAGCATGTTCTGCCGCTGTGCTTCCTTGAGCATGGCAAAATACTCGTCGGAGACACGGACAACGGTGGTCGAATACACAAAGGTCTTGCCGTCCAGAGTGTTGCCGGGTACATTCCATACGACGGGCTCGTGATTTTCATTGTAATGCCAGCGCATCTCCGGGTTTTTCGCATAACCGTCCGGTGTTTGTTCGGTTTCACTGTAATAGTAAACGCTCATCACTTTTCCGAGAGCTTTTCGCTCGGGCGACTTGATGAATTCTTCATAAGTTCCCGCGAAGTAAATGACACAGGTGTTTTTGTTGAAGGAGTTTCCGCGAGAAGAATTTACAAGCATTCCCGTGAGATTCTTGGGAAGAACAATGATTTTGACGCTTTCGAGTCCGTAGAATTGCTCGCTGATGCTTTCTATGTTGTCGGGGATCACAATGACGGTGGGCTCATAATATGCGTTGTTTTCGTTCAGAAGGTAGAAGTGCTTCGCCTGAATATAGAAATGTTTGAGGTTGCACCATTGCTCGACGGTACCGTGATAATAAACGGTATCAATATTCAGCGAGGCGGATACGGAGTCGAGGGTGGCGGGGATGGTAATCGACTTCAGATTGCTGAATTGCTTCATATCGGCCAGGGAGGTAAAGCTTTCGTCAAGCTCAATGGCTGTAATCTCCTTCGCCGTTCTGCCATCACTGAAGGTAAGAGAGGAAAAGACAAATTCCGCGTTGACAAGCAGCCAGTCGGTTGCCGTGCCGTCGAAGATCGCCGCGGGAGACTCCCAATTGCGGGTTCCCGCTATATATACGACGCTCGACGGGAGCTTCAGGCGATAATAACTACTGAACCAGTCATCCAGAAGTACAATTCTCGTCCCGTCTTTGACCGAAAAATCCATAAGTTCGCTGCCGGATTCGGGTCTTTCGTATTTCAGCATGAGAATATACCGGTTGTTCTCGTTTCCGAGATACAGTCCGTTTTCATATTTCGAGAGGGAGAGAGATTCACAGCCCGAAAAAGTCGTTTCGTAATCCACTTTTTCGATGGTGTCCGGAATATAAACCGTGGTGAGAGCGGTGCAATCGGCGAACGCCTGTCTTGCGATGGTCTTGAGACGGCTCCCGACGGAAATTTTCTTGAGTTTGCCGCATTGATAGAAGGCATATTCCTCAATTACTTCCACGCCGCCGATGGAGACCTCTTCGAGGTTCAGGCAGTTGGCGAATGCATTGTATCTGATGTATTCCAATTCGGAGGGGAGAGTGATGGTTTTGAGAGCATTGCAAAGTCCGAAGGCTTGACCGTCGATGCTTTTCAATTCTTCGGTGAAAGTGACGCTCGCAAGAGAGGTGCAACCGTAAAAAGACTCAGTTCCTATATACTTTACATCAAGGTACACTTCCTTGATGCTCACGCAATTCTTAAATGCCTCCCTACCGACAGCCCCTGTGTTTTTCAGGGTGACTTTTTCGAGGCTTGCGCAGTTGTCGAAAAGAGGTTCGCCAAAGACATCATAGCGACCGAATGTGTCGGCTTCTTCGACGATGACTTCCTTCAGGGCAGAACAACCGGAAAATGCGTGCGAGTCGATATCCCCGGCACTCAGAATCTCGATTTTTTCGAGATATTTGCAATTCTCGAAGACCCAGCCGTTCAGATACTCCTGACTGGTAAGAATGACTTCCTTCAGCGATTCGGGTACCGAATATTCGTTTTTGTTTCCGTCCCGATACTCGGCTGTGAACATTTCGCCGAGTGCTGTGGCATATCCGCCGATGTAGTCGGAATCCGGAAGGTACTGCTCGATGCGGTACACTTTGAGTGACGCAAGGGCATTGCATCCGCCGAGCGCCGAAGGAAACATCTGCGCGTTCGATACAAATGTTTTCAATGCGGTGCAGAAGGAAAACGCATTGCTCTTTACGGCGACGACGATATCGCTCTCATCGAAAACCACCGATTCGAGCGCGGTGCAACCCTCAAAGGCGGAGCGTCCCACCTTACTCATCTTCTCCGGCAGACGGAGCGCCGTCAGGGAAGTACAGTGATAGAACGCGCTCTCACCGATTTCGCTCAGTTCGCTCGGGAAATTGACAGAGGCGAGGGCACTGCACCCCGAGAAGACCTCCTCCGGCAGAACCTGCAGCGCGTCGGGTAGTACGACGCTTTGGAGAGAGGTGCAACCCGCGAAGGCGCCGTTGCCGATTTCCGCGACGGTTTCGGGAATGGTGACTTTCGTCAGCGTCGTATTGTCGCGGAACACCGATTCTCCGATTGCACGGACGGTGCGCCCGTCGGGCGTCGTCGCGGGGACGGTGACTTCCGCATCGGTTCCGTTATACTGTTCCAGAATACTTTCGTCGGAAGAGTCGTCTTTTGCTTTGAATACAAAGGTGAAGATTTTGAAGCGAAGCGGTTTGCCTTCGACCTCACGGGCATAGACCGTTCCGTCCGCCTCGACGGTCAGGGTATAGCCGTCCTCCGTCAGCGCCGGCACCTCGTTTTCCAGAACGAGATAATCTCCGCATGCCTGACACCGGAGATATGCCGATCCTTTATCGGTGCGGTCGGGGAGCTTGTATACAGTCCATTCCTCCCCGTACGAGTGTCCTGCGAGCACGACCGTCTGCTCGACGAGCACGGCATCGCATCTTTCGCACACCTTACCTTCGGTGTGCCCGTTTTCCGTGCAGGTGGCAGGCTCGGCGGGGAAAGTTTTTTCAAGATGCCCGAGCGCGGGTGTCGTCTCTTGCACGACTTCATTGCATACAAGGCAGATCTTCGCCGAAAGACCGCTTTCGGTGCAGGTTGCCTCACGGATGACATTGACTTCGGATGCGAAACGGTGTCCGTTTTTTTCACATTCGGAGAGCTCCGGCTCCGGTTCTTTGACGGTGTTGTCGCCACAGGCGGCAAGGAGCAGAGTCATACCGAGAAGCAATAACAGAAAAGATAAAAGGGATAGGATTTTTTTCATAAAGCCTCCTTCCATATCCGGCGTATTTTTTGTTCACCGAATATGATATTCGATGAACAAAATCCGGCGTCGCCGCGGGCTTTTTTCCGACAGAAGGCGAAAAATTCATGTTTTTCCTCAAAAATATTGACTTTTCCGACAACGCATGCTATGATAAATACATCAATTATCATAATCTATGAACATTCAGAACAGCTTCCCGAGGCACTTTTCGCCGAATGTTCCACCAAAAACAGCAGGGGGCACCCAAGGCGGGTGCCCCCTGCTGTTTTCTGATTACTCTCACAGGTTTGATTCGGCGAGTATCTTCCGATAAATTTCCTCCATAGATAAATTACCCACCATTTCCTTGAACAACACAATAGGATGCTCGCCATCATTTTGAAGTGCCCCTACGGTATTTTCGTACAGACTCGTGACCTCGGCTTCCTCAAAATCGTCGTTCATAATAAAAACATCGCATTCGCCCTTGACGGCAGGCTGGTCGTAATATGTAAGGCGGCTGGCATTGGAAGAGCCGATCAGTATCGCCCGTATTTTCATTTTCTTTAACGCCTGACAGAGAGTTTCTTCTTCCTCGGCTGTGAGGGGGCATCCTTTTGCACGCTCTGTGAGACCGTCACATTCTATAAAAAGAGTACATTTGCTGTGATCCGTAGGGCATGAGTGAAGGGTGCATATGACATTCCGCTGCATAAAGTCATTTTTATGTTCTTCCGATATGGTAAAGGTTGAACCTTGAGCCGAATTTTTTCCGTTCATGCCGGATGTCAGCAATATAAAATTGTTGGTGGAGCAAGGATAGTTATTGCAAAAGTCTTGGATTGTTTGCGTTTTTGTGCTTAAATAGCCGGGCTTCATAAGGATCAGGTCATGCGTTCCGTACATGGTCAGGTATTGACGGATAATTTCGGATGTCGGAAAAGGTGCCTTTTCTCCCTTGTTCTTTTTCAGAAAAAATAAATACATATTGTTTCTCCTTTTGTGTTTTTTGTAATTTTTCGGCATTGGGCATTTCAAGGATAACGCAATAAAGCGCTCATCCTTGAAATGCCTTTTTGCCTTTTAACTCTTCTTATAGCCCCAAACGACGACAGAACCGTCACCGTACCAGAACATACTCCATCCGTCGGGTTTGGAAATTACTTCGCAATAAATGGTCAGTTTAGAGCAACCGGAGAACGCTTCGGCGCCGATACTTGTAACGCTGCTCGGAATGGTAATGCTCGTGAGTCTGGAGCAACCGGAGAACGCATATTTACCGATGCTTGTCACGCCACTTGAAATATTAACACGCCAGAGTCCAGAGCAATCGGCGAACGCATAGTCGTCAATGCTTGTAACGCTATCCGGAATGGTAATGCTCGTGAGTCCGGAGCAACCTTCGAACGCAGAGCCGCCGATACTTGTAACGCTGCTCGGAATGGTGATACTCGCGAGTCTGGAGCAACCGGAGAATGCTTCATCGCCGATGCATGTGATGCTACCGTCCGTCGGAAGGGTACTGTTTTTGCACCCAAAAATCAAGGTTCTTGTTTTTGTCTCGATCACACAGTTGCCGGTGGAATGATATTTTGAATTCCCTTTTTCTACGGTAATGCTCGTGAGTCCGGAGCAACCTATGAACGCATATTTGTCGATGCGCGTGATATCGTTCGGAATAGTTAATTCTGTAATTAAAGCACCATCTAAGTAAAGATTGTGAGCATAATCTAGCGGATTTGCGCTTGTATTACCGAACGAAATTTTACACCACGCCGCAATATCCGATATGTGTACTTCTTTGAGTCCGCTGTAACCGGAGAACGCAAATTCATCGATGCTTGTAACACTGCTCGGAATAGTAATGCTCGTGAGTCCGTAGCAATTGGAGAATGCATATTTGCCGATGCTCTTAACGCTGTTCGGAATGGTAACGCTCGTGAGCCCGGAGCAATCCCGGAACACAGCGTCGCTGATGTTTATAACGCCGTGCGGAATGGTAATACTCGTGAGTCTGGAGCAACTGGAGAACGCAGAGCTGCCGATGCTCGTGACGCTGGCCGGAATGGTAATGCTCGTGAGTTTTGAACAACCATTGAACGCAGAGTCGCCGATGCCCGTGACGCTACCCGGAATGGTAATGCTTGTGAGTTCGGAACACCCACTGAACACAGAGTTGCCGATACTTGTAACGCCGCTCGGAATGGTAATGCACCAAAGTTTGGTGCAACCGGAGAACGCATGGTCACCAATACTCGTGACGCTTTCCGGAATGGTTATACTCGTGAGGCTCAAGCACATGGAGAACGCAGAGTCGCCGATGCTCGTAACGCTGTTCGGAATAGTAATGCTTGTGAGTAGTTGGCAATTATCGAACGCATCTTTGCCGATACTTGTTCCTGCAGTAATAACGACCGTTTTTAGACTTCTAGGAATGACCCAGATGGAATTATTTGATGTGCCAAAAATGTAGCCGAAGTTCGTGCCGCTTTTACCGTCGGCTGCTGCTCCGACAAAAGGAAGCGTAATATTTGTAAGTCCGGAGCAACTTTCAAATGCACCGAATCCGATATTTTTTACGCTATTCGGAACGGTAACACTCGTGAGTCCGGAGCAATATCTGAACGCATATTTACCGATGCTTGTCACGCCGCTTGAAATATTAACGCGCCAGAGCCCAGAGCACCCGGAGAAAGCAGAATCGCCGATACTTATAACGTTGCTCGGAATGGTAACACTCGTGAGCCCGGAGCAACCGTAGAAAGCAGAGTCGCCGATGCTCGTGACGCTACCCGGAATGGTAATGTTCGTGAGTTCGGAACACCCACTGAACACAGAGTTGCCGATGCTTGTGACGCTACCGTCCCACGGAAGGACACTGTTTTTACATCCTAAAATCAAGGTTTTTGTTTCTGTCTCAATCACACAGTTGTTGACGGAATGATACTTTGAATTTCCTTTTTCTACGGCAATACTTGTGAGTCCGGAACAACCGATGAATAATCTTTGCCCAATGCTGGTGATGCTGTTTGAAAAGATAATGCTCGTGAGTCCCGAGCAACCGTAGAACGCAAAATCGTCGATGCTTGTTCCCCCGGTAAGAACAACTTTTTTGAGGCTGGTCGGAATGTATTTGCTGTTGTCCGAATAACCGGATGCGCCGAAAATATAACCGAAATGCGTGTTGCTGGTACCGTTAACCGATGCTCCGACAAAGGGAAGTGTAATATTGGTAAGTCCGGAGCAACCGGAGAATGCCTCTTCGCCGATGCTTGTAACGCTGTTTGGAATGGTAATGCTTGTGAGTCCGGTGCAACCCTTGAATGCATTGTTACCGATGCTTGTAACGCCATTTGAAATAGTAATGCTTGTGAGTCCGGTGCAACCATTGAACGCATTGTTACCGATACTTGTTTTCCCGGTAACGACGACTGTTTTTAGACTTTTAGGAATGTACTCGTTATTTTGGGAATAACCGGATGCGCCGAAAATATAACCGAAATATGTGTTGGTACCGCTAACCGATGCGCCGACAAAGGAAAGTGTAATACTTGTGAGTCCCGAGCAACCCCTGAACGCAGAGACGCCGATGCTTGTGACACTGTTCGGAATGGTAACGCTCGTGAGCCTGGAGCAACCGTAGAACGCATATTTACTAATGATTGTAACGCCGCTCGGAATGATAACGCTCGTGAGCCCGTAGCAACCGTAGAACGCATATTCGCCGATGCCTGTAACGCCGCTCGGAATGGTAACGCTCGTGAGCCCATAGCAACCGTAGAACGCATATTTACTAATGATTGTAACGCCGCTCGGAATGATAACGCTCGTGAGCCCGGAGCAACCGTAGAATGCATATTCGCCGATGCTCGTGACGCCGCTCGGAATGGTAACGCTCGTGAGCCCGGAGCAACCGTAGAACGCATATTCGCCGATGCCTGTAACGCCGCCCGGAATGGTAACACTCGTGAGTCCGGCACAATCTTCAAATGCATAGTTGCCGATGCTCGTGAGGCTACCGTCCGTCGGAAGGACACTGTTTTTACATCCTAAAATCAAGGTTTTTGTTTCTGTCTCAATCACACAGTTGTTGACGGAATGATACTTTGAATTTCCTTTTTCTACGGCAATACTTGTGAGTCCGGAACAACCGATGAATAATCTTTGCCCAATGCTGGTGATGCTGTTTGAAAAGATAATGCTCGTGAGTCCCGAGCAACCGTAGAACGCAAAATCGTCGATGCTTGTTCCCCCGGTAAGAACAACTTTTTTGAGGCTGGTCGGAATGTATTTGCTGTTGTCCGAATAACCGGATGCGCCGAAAATATAACCGAAATGCGTGTTGCTGGTACCGTTAACCGATGCTCCGACAAAGGGAAGTGTAATATTGGTAAGTCCGGAGCAACCGGAGAATGCCTCTTCGCCGATGCTTGTAACGCTGTTTGGAATGGTAATGCTTGTGAGTCCGGTGCAACCCTTGAATGCATTGTTACCGATGCTTGTAACGCCATTTGAAATAGTAATGCTTGTGAGTCCGGTGCAACCATTGAACGCATTGTTACCGATACTTGTTTTCCCGGTAACGACGACTGTTTTTAGACTTTTAGGAATGTACTCGTTATTTTGGGAATAACCGGATGCGCCGAAAATATAACCGAAATATGTGTTGGTACCGCTAACCGATGCGCCGACAAAGGAAAGTGTAATACTTGTGAGTCCCGAGCAACCCCTGAACGCAGAGACGCCGATGCTTGTGACACTGTTCGGAATGGTAACGCTCGTGAGCCTGGAGCAACCGTAGAACGCATATTTACTAATGATTGTAACGCCGCTCGGAATGATAAC
>CALAFS010000097.1 GCA_937892405.1 uncultured Clostridia bacterium | reverse complement strand
CAGTATCTGTTACTACGACGGCACATTGAAGGAGATCATCTCGAAGCCGCAGCTCGACGATAAGAGCATTGCGGAGGTCCGCGATGAATACTACATCGTCCGCTATGCGGAAAACGCCGCCGAGGCGAGCTACACGCTCTATCCGGCGAGCGGGCAGGTGCTCCTCACCTCGACCTCGGCGCTGAGCTATGTCGCCTACCATGAGGGCGTTTACATTCTCGGCAGTGTCAAGGACGGGAAAATCGTTTATTACCGCGTCACCCCGTAATTCTTCTATCCTATGTGGGACTGCCGCATTTTGCGGCAGTCCCTTTTCTCGCACTTTTTGCGGGAAGAGCTACGCGCGGAAGGTGATTTCTCTTGCTTTTTCTCTTCGCATGTGGTAAAATAGAAGGGAAGAAAAAGCGGAAAACACGCCGCCATCCGCCGAACCACGCCGAAGGGAGAACCTCTGTGACACGCGAAGAGATCGACACCTATCTTGCGGAAAATACCGATGAAACCTATGCCGCCTTTCAACGGAAGCTGATTCCGACGCTTCCGCCCGAGAAGATCCGCGGGGTGAGGACACCCGCCCTCCGCGCACTGGCGAAGAGGATCGCCGCCGAGGGCGGACGGGAGGAATTTCTCGCCGCGCTCCCGCACGGGAGCTTTGAGGAAAATCAGGTGCACGCCTTTCTGATCGACACCTACCGCGACTATGATGACGCGCTCTCGGCACTCACGGCGTTTTTGCCTTATGCCGACAACTGGGCGACCTGCGATCAGATGGCACTGCCCGCCCTCGGACGGGATCTTGACCGTCTTGATCGGGACGCCGCGCGTCTTCTCGACGACCCGCGCCCCTATGCCGTCAGAATCGGGATCGGACTGTGTCTTCGCTACTTTCTTGACGCGGCGTTCACGGGGGAGAGCCTCGATCGGATCGCGAAAATTGACAGAGAAGAATACTATGTCCGTATGATGTGCGCATGGTATCTCGCGACCGCTCTCGCAAAGCAATATGACGCCGTGATACCGTATTTTGAAAACAATTCTTTACCGATATGGGTACATAACAAGGCAATTGCCAAAGCGTGCGAGTCCTACCGTGTGTCGGACGAGCACAAAAAATATCTGAAAACACTTCGGCGAAAGGAGAGCTGAATGAAGTTTTTTCACCTTGCCGATCTGCACCTCGGCATCCGTGTGTGCGAGTTTTCGCTTCTTGAAGATCAGGGGGCGCTGTTGGATTTTGTGCTGTCGGAGGCAGAACGGCAGAAGCCCGATGCCGTCCTTCTCGCGGGTGACATTTATGACAGCCTGACGCCTCCTGCCGAGGCGGTGCGGCTTTTTGACCGTTTTGTCTCGGGGTTGTCCGCCCTCGGGGCGAAGACCTTTCTGATCCCCGGCAATCACGACAGCGCCGATCGCCTTTCCTTCGGCTCCTCGCTCCTTGAGAAGAGCGGCGTTTATATCGCGGGAGCGTATCGCGCCCCCCTTCTGCCGGTGCGCCTTTCCGACGCGTTCGGCGAGGTGGAGATTCTGATGCTCCCCTTCGTCCGTCCCGCCGATGTGCGCCGCGTGTACCCCGAGGTGTCGATCGGGAGCTATACCGACGCCGTGCGCACGGCGCTTCTCGGTGCCGGGCACACCGAGGATGCGCGGCGCGTCCTGCTCTCTCATCAGTTTGTATGCGCGGACGCCACCGATCTTGTCTCGGTCGGCGGAACCGACAATGTCGATCTTTCGGTGTACGGCGACTTTTCCTATGTTGCCCTCGGGCATATTCACACGG
>CALAFS010000096.1 GCA_937892405.1 uncultured Clostridia bacterium | reverse complement strand
ACATCGGGACTCTGCCGACGGGGAGGAGATACCCGCGCACTCTTCGACGCCGCGGCGGCGGGAGACGGGGACGCGGGGCGGAACCTGTCCGACTGGGCGAAGGAGGTCATGTATGTGCTGTCCCTCGTCATCGGATTTTATGACCCTCGGCGAATTATCATCGGCGGCGGAATCAGCCGTCAGGGAGAGCGGCTCCTCGCGGCGCTTCTTCGCGAAGAGGAGATGCTTCCTCTTCCCTATCGTAAAAAATGCCTGCTCGAGGTTGCGACACACGGCGGGCGGTCGGGCGTGCTCGGCGCGGCAGTATATGCCCTGCGTCGTTGGCAAAAAGAAAGCGGAGACAGCACGACGCTCCCCCGTTCAACCACGCGATAAAAGTAAAAAAGGAGATAGGGCAATGGAAAAGATAAAAGAAAAGATCAAAGGCGGGCTGATCGTATCCTGCCAAGCGCTCGAAAACGAGCCGATGCACAGTTCCTTTATCATGGGACGCTTCGCCAAAGCGGCAGAGGAAGGGGGTGCCGTCGGCATCCGTGCGAATACGGAAGAAGACATCGCGGAAATCAAGCGGGTCGTCTCCCTGCCCGTAATCGGAATCGTAAAGCGGGAATATGAGGGTTTCGAGGTGTACATCACGCCGACCATGAAAGAGGTGGACGAGGTCGTCCGTGCGGGGGCGGAAATCTGCGCTCTCGATGCAACGAGACGGACGCGCCCGGGCGGGGTGACGCTCGCGGAGCTGGTACGGGAGATCCGCAAAAAATATCCCGCGCTTCTCTTGATGGCGGACACCTCGGGCTTTGAGGAAATGAAGGACGCGGAGGCGCTCGGCTTTGATTTTCTCGGGACAACGATGCGCGGATATACCGAAGACACGCGCGGGGTTTCGATCCCTGACTTTGATCTGATCCGCAGAGCCGCAAAAGAGCTTCACACACCGATCATCGCGGAGGGTGGGATTCTCGAGCCTTCGCAGCTTTCGCATGCGCTCGCGGCGGGCGCGTATGCCGCCGTGATCGGCGGGGCAATTACCAGACCGCAGAATATTACCAAAAGGTTTGTTGCCGCGATTCAAAAGTGAAAAATGGCGACATATAAAAAAATATAACCGCCGGCTAATAAGTTCGCTAAAGTTACCGGCACTTACGCAATAAGCAAGTCAGTACCTATTTTTCGCCTTCGGTGTAAATGAGCGAATTATAATAATTTTACATGGCGAAAACAATCCCTCAGTCGTCTACGACGACAGCTCCCCGGTACTTCGGCTTGCCGAAGTACTACACAACGGAGCCTTTGGTCTTTGTCTTTGCCCTCCACCTCCAGCCTTTAGCATTTACCGCTCTGCATTTAGCATTCCGGCTTTCAGCTTTCTGCATTTATTTTTCGACACGGTGAAATCATTCAAAGCAAGAGTATAAAGACTTTATTTGATGAATGATCTTCAAAGTATAAAAGCAAAAAGCAGGGTTTTCGAGAGAAAACCCTGCTTTTTGCTAATGATTGTTTGCTTTTTTGCGGGAGAGGAGAAAATCCTCTCCCGATTTTTGATTTGTGCGTCTTGGATTTTTTGCTTTGGGTTTATTCGCTTTGGGTGTCGGAAGGCTTCGGTGCCTCGGGCTTTCCTGCGGCGAGCTTTCCGCCGGCAAAGCCGGCGATCACCGACGCGAGGTCAATCCCGGTCGACTCCTTCATGCCTTCCATAATCTGATTCGCGCTGTTCATGACATCGCGCACGACCTTCGTCGAGTTGCCGTCGCCGTACATGACGATCTTATCGGTACGGGTAAGGGGCGAGGCGGCGTTCTTCACGACTTCGGGCAGGGCGTTCAGGTACATTTCGAGCACGGAGGCTTCGCCCATCTTCTTCTGCGCTTCCGCTTTCTTCTCGATGGCTTCGGCTTCGGCAAGACCCTTGGCACGGATACCTTCGGCTTCCTGCTCCATGGCGAAACGGAGCGCCTCGGCTTCTGCCTTCTTGGCTTCTGCGGCTTGCAGAGCTTCGTACTTCTGGGCTTCTGCCTCTTTCTGTCTCTTGATGAGATCGGCTTCTGCCTGCTTTTCCGACTGATACTTCAGGGCGTCTGCCTGCTTCTTGACATTCGCGTCCAGCTCACGCTCTTTGATAGCGATCTCTTTTTCCTTGAGTTCCGCTTCCTTCTCGCGGCGGGCGATGTCGGCGTTCGTCTTGGCAATTTCGATAATCTTACGCTGATTTTCCTGCTGGATCGAGTAGGCGGCGTCTGCCTCTGCCTTCTTGGTATCGGCTTTTACCTTCATGTCTGCCTGCTGTACCGAAAGGGCGGCGTCCTGCTCGGCGATCTTCTTCTCTGCCTCGACACGGACGGCGTTCGCCTCCTGCTGTGCGTTCGCGGTGGCGATGGCGATGTCGCGCTGTGCGTTCGCCTTCGCGATCTGGGCGTTCTTACGGATCTGCTCGACATTGTCGATACCCATGTTCTCGATGGTGCCGGCGGCATCCTTGAAGTTCTGAATGTTGAAGTTGACGACCTCGATACCGAGTTTTTCCATGTCGGGGACGACATTTTCGGTGATCTTCTTTGCGACGCCCTGACGGTCCTGTACCATCTCTTTCAGACCGACGGAGCCGACGATCTCACGCATGTTACCCTCCAGCACCTGTGTGACAAGGCTGATCAGTTCGGGCTGGCGCATGCCGAGCAGGGACTGTCCTGCTTTCTGAAGAAGGACGGGGTCGGACGAGATCTTGATGTTGGCGACACCGTCGACCGTGACATTGATAAATTCATTGGTGGGAACGGCTTCCGATGTTTTTACATCGACCTGCATGACACGCAGGGAAAGTTTATCCACCCGCTCAAAGAAAGGAACACGCCAACCGGCTTTACCGATCAGGATCCGCATTTTTCCGAGACCGGAGATAATATAGGCGGTGTCGGGTGGCGCCTTCAGGTAGCCGATGACAAAGAGAATGACAATCAAGAGGACGACGCCGACCAGTGCGAGAATCAATCCGAGTTCCATGTGATAGATACCTCCAAAATAGTTTTTTCAAAAAAGAGCCTCACAGGTGTAAAAAAAGACTTTCACTGTACAGATCAGTAAAAGTCTTGTAAAAATCTGCGAGGATTCCGCGCCTGCCGGACAAATGAGTCGTGTTGACGACAGTCGCGAGCCATCGGAGCCGATGACTTACTACTCCCTTTTGCACTTTTATTATATCAAAATTCGTTTTCCCTGTCAAGGGGATTTTTACAGGTTCTCCGCTTTGCACAATTTTTTCTTTCAAAACTGTGCAACTTTCATAAAGTGGCGGAGATCGTGAAAAATTCACATGCTTTTCCTTGCTTTCCGTCCACGCTTATGATACAATAAGTATAATTCTATGAGCGTGAAAGTATACATACCGCCCTCGGAATGTTTCTCTGCTTCACGCACGCATTCTTTATTTACCGCCTTTCGGCGGAGTGGTGAGTTTCATGAAAAGTATATTTTTATTCTGCACGAGGTGGTATGTGTTCTTAACCGAGCTGCCCATGCTCTATCTGTTCGTTCTGACGGTGGATCTGCACACGAAGTCCGAGGATCTGCTCGGCTACTATCCTCTGGAGATTGTGCTGGTCTTCTTCATTTTCTTTATCCTTGTCTACTTCTTCCGTGTGATTGGGCTGTCGTATGACGAGGTGCGCATGTACGGGCTGTTCTCCTCCCGCGAAAAGTCGATGCTCCACGAGGGAGACACGCTCGTGCTGACCGTTCTGCCGCGCAGGCGCTTACGCGTCGAGCTGTTCGGCACAGACGGCGGTGTGCCTGCGCTCGAATGGCTCCGTGAAGAGGGGCGCGCGCCCGAAGATGTCAACCTGTTCCGCGGGAAGGCGAACGGGGGGCGGCGCTCGGTCGGGCGGATTCTTCGCTTTTACGGTGTGCCGTCGGCGGATATACCTTCCCTGCTCTCGGCAGAGGCGGATGTGCGGGACTATGAGACGGTGACGGTCGCGGTCGAGCAGAAGGAAGAGAGTTTCGAGGTGCGGCTGCGGTTTCTTGTGTTACCGGAATGATAATGTCTATTTTGCAAGGCGCCGGCGCAGTCTTAATGCGCAGCGTGATATTATGGTACCTACAAATAAAATCGAGGCTTTTGCATGGGAATACTGAAAAGAAAATTATCGTCCTTTCAGATCATACTGCTGGGTTTTGCCGGGGTCATATTGCTCGGTGCATGTTTGCTGACCTTGCCGATCTCTTCAAAATCCCATGAATGGACGCCTTTCATTGATGCTCTTTTTACTTCAACTTCTTCTGTGTGCGTAACGGGGCTTATTGTGTTCGATACGGCGACTCACTGGACACTATTCGGACAACTGATTATACTGCTGTTAATTCAGATCGGCGGCATGGGCGTTGTCACCATTGCCATATCTCTTGCCGTCATTTCCGGCAAAAAAATCGGTCTGTTCAGTCGCGAAACGATGAAAAATGCAATTTCGGCGCCAAACATCAGCGGGATTGTCCGATTGACCGGATTTATAATCAAGGGTGTCTTTTTGATTGAACTTATCGGTGCACTTATTATGCTCCCGGTGTTTTGCATCGACTACGGTGCCGAAGGTATCTGGCTTTCGATTTTCCATTCGGTATCAGCCTTTTGCAATGCCGGATTCGATCTTATGGGAACAAAAAGCGGCGAGTTCACCTCTGTCATGCACTATTCCGCACAGCCTGTCATCAACATTACGATCATGCTGCTGATTATTGCCGGCGGCATCGGGTTTCTTGTATGGGAAGACATTTACAAACATAAGTGGCGACTAAAAGATTATCGCACGCAAAGTAAAGTGGTACTGGTTGTAACTGCCACGCTTATTGTTTTGCCCGCCGTATACTTCTTCTTTTTCGAATTCGGCGATTTACCTACGGGAGAACGCATACTTGCTTCTTTGTTTCAATCGGTAACGCCGAGAACGGCAGGTTTCAACACGGTAAACCTTACGGCAATCAGCGATACGGGATTATACCTGATGATAATTCTTATGCTGACAGGCGGTTCGCCCGGTTCGACAGCGGGTGGGATGAAAACGACGACGATAGCGGTCCTGTTTTCTTCTGCCTTTTCCGTATTCAGAAAAAAAGATCATGCGGAACTTATGAAACGCAGTATCGACGACGAAACGGTGAAGACGGCTTCGGCAATATTTATCATGTATGTTACCTTGTTTTTATTTGGCGGAATGGCTATAAGTGCGATTGAAAATTTGCCCATTACGCCTTGCCTTTACGAAAGCGCGTCTGCCGTCGGTACGGTAGGACTTACGCTCGGAATTACCCCGACGCTCGGAGTTGCATCCAAATGGATTCTGATTTTATCTATGTTCTTCGGGCGTGTCGGCGGATTGACTCTGATCTATGCCGCTTTCGGCACAAATAAAAAACAAGTAGCAAAATTGCCGACAGATACGATTGCGGTCGGA
>CALAFS010000095.1 GCA_937892405.1 uncultured Clostridia bacterium | reverse complement strand
AATGTCATCCCCCGCCGCGAGGAGGTGGCATCCACGAGATCGCTTCTGAACACGGCGAAGCTGATGGAGGAAAACCCCACACTTTACCGACTGAAGGAGCTTGAGTATGTCGAGCGGATCTGCGCCAATGTCGGGAACATCAATCTGAACGGAGGCGGCGACATGCTCTCCGAGCTTCTCGCCGTGATACACGGCCGCAAGGCGACCTGAAAGAAGGAGGGGCAAGGCACAAGGACCTTGCCCCTCGGAAAGAGAGAATTTACAGAATGTTTGAGATAAAAGGAAAGGTCAATACGGCGATCTGCTATGCAAAGGTCGTCGAGGAGGAGGCAATCTCGCAGATCCGGAGAATGTGCGATTATCCCCTGGCGGAGGGCAGCCGTATCCGCATCATGCCCGATGTCCACGCGGGAAAAGGCTGTACCATCGGTACGACCATGACCGTGACCGACAAGGTCTGCCCCAACATCGTCGGTGTCGATATCGGATGCGGCATGTACACCGTGAAACTTGCCGACAAGGTGCTGGATTTTGAAAAAATTGACGAGGCGGCGCATTTTATCCCCTCGGGCAAGCGCACATGGGAGGGGCGCTTCGAGCGGTTCGACCTGACGGGGCTCCGGTGCTACCGCTCGCTGAAGAATACCAAACGCCTTGAGCGCTCGCTCGGCACACTCGGCGGAGGAAATCACTTTATCGAGATCGACCGGGCAGAAGACGGCACTTTCTATCTGATTTTCCACTCCGGCAGCCGGAATCTCGGAAAGCAGGTCGCCGAGCTCTATCAGCGGCTCGCGGTCGATCTGAATCTCGGTATCGAGGAATATCTCGTCGCCAAAGAAGAGATCATCAGAACCTATAAGGAGCAAGGAAGAAAGAGCGAAATTCAGTCTGCACTGAAAGCACTCAAGTGGTCGCAGAAGGGGAAAACGACTACCGTCCCGGAGGATCTGTGCTGGCTCACCGGTACCTATCTTGAGGACTACCTTCACGATGTCGGCATCTGCCAGGCGTTCGCAAAGAGAAACCGCGAGAGAATGGCGGAGATCCTGCTCGAGCGGACGGGCATGCACGCAGAAGAGTCCTTTCATACCGTCCATAATTATATCGACACGGAGGAGAAAATCCTCCGCAAAGGCGCGATCGCCGCGCACGCGGGTGAGCGAGTGCTGATCCCGATCAACATGCGGGACGGCTCTGTCATCGCCGTAGGAAGAGGAAATCCCGACTGGAACTTTTCCGCCCCGCACGGCGCCGGGCGCATTATGTCAAGAAGCACGGCAAAGGAAACCCTTTCCATGGACGACTACCGCGCGGCGATGGAAGGCATCTACACGACTTCCGTCAATGAGCGCACCCTCGACGAGGCACCCATGGCATATAAATCCGCGGAAGATATCCTCGATGTGATCGGAGAATCCGTCGATATTGTCGATATCATAAAGCCGGTCTACAACTTCAAAGCATCGGGCAATGACACCCCGGGAGAGGAAAAAGGCTCCGAAGGCGAGGACGGTGCTCTCTCCGAGGACGATCCGGAAAGCTGACGCGCCGCCAAAATCATATCGGTTTGCGCACTTTTATTTGCATATCATCAAGAAGCGGTGACGGAGCAAAGCTCCGCACCGCTTCTTCTTTTCTTCCTAATTCTGAATTCATAATTCTTAATTCTGCATTCGATAAGTTCTTAATTCTACATTCGATAAGTTCTTAATTCTGCACTCGATAAGTTCTGAATTTTCTAACTTCTTCTTTCTCAATTCGCTTTCCTTCTTGCAATCGGGCAGCGGATATGGTACAATAGTGGTTGAAAACAAGATTTCGGGAGGGGACGGCATATGGAGAGCGTCTGCGGTATTTTCATTCTGAACAAAGGGGAGGGGTTGACCTCGCAGAGCGCGGTGAACCGCGTCAAGCGCCTGTTCGGCGCACAGAAGGCGGGACACACCGGCACGCTCGACCCGATGGCGACGGGGGTGCTCCCCGTTCTGCTCGGGCGGGCGGTGAAGGCGAGCGAATTCATGCTCTCCTCGGACAAGCATTACCGCGCGACGCTCCGCCTCGGGCTGACGACCGACACCGAGGACACGACGGGCGAGGTGCTCTCCCGCGCCGACCGTCTGCCGGGGGCGGAAGAGGTGCTCGCGGCGGCAGAAGCCTTCCGCGGGGAGATCCTTCAGGTACCGCCGATGTACTCGGCGCTCAAGCAGAACGGAAAAAAACTCGTCGATCTCGCCCGCGCGGGCATCACGGTCGAGCGGGAGGCGCGCCCCGTCACGGTGCGCCGTCTGACGCTTTCGCCCCTGTCCCCCTCCGACTATGACATGGATGTCATCTGCTCGAAGGGCACCTACATCCGCACGCTGTGCGCCGACATCGGACGCGCGCTCGGCGTCGGCGGGGTGATGGCGTCCCTTTGCCGCATGGAGGCGGCGGGATTTTCCCTCGCGGAGGCGCACACGCTCGAAGAGCTGGAGGCGGCGAGCGAGGAGGAACGGCGCGCGTTTCTCTTCCCTGTCGAGCGCGTCTTTTCCTCCCTGCCGCGGCTGAATCTCCCTCCGTTTTTTGCCCGCCTTGCGAAAAACGGGGCGCCGATCTATCAGAAAAAAATCGGTGTCTCTCTCCCTGCGGGCAGCAGGGTAAGAGTCGCGGACGCCGACGGGTTCTTCGCCGTTGCCGAATCCTGCGAGCTGCCGGACGGCATGGCTTTTAAGACGCTGAAGCTCTTTTAATCCTCGATTTTGCAAAGAAAGGTTGTCACATGGCAAAAAGAACCTTTACGGAAGAACAGCAGAGCGCGATCGACACGCGGAATAAGACGCTCCTCGTCTCTGCGGCGGCGGGATCGGGAAAGACCGCGACGCTGACCGAGCGGATCATTCGCACCCTGCTCGACGATACGCACCCCGTGTCGGTCTCGGATCTTCTGATCGTGACCTTTACGAACGCGGCGGTCGGGGAGATGCGGGAGAGAATCCGCGCGGCGCTTGTCGCTGCGGTGGCAGAGCTCCCGGAGAACCGCCGTCTCGAAAAACAGCTCTACCTTCTCCCTTCGGCAAACATTCTGACGATCGACGCCTATTGCAACCGTCTGCTCCGCGAATGTGCGGCGGACGCGGGACTGCCGCCGAACTATCGGATCGCCGACCCGACCGAGGGGACACTCCTCGCCCGCACGATGATCGAAGATCTGATCGAGAGCGTGTATGACGGAAACTACGACGGTGCACTCACGCCCGCGCGCTTTGCCGCGCTCGCCGAATGTCTCGGGGGTGTGCGCTCCGACGAGAAGATCGGAGAGACGCTCTTCTTCCTCTATCGGAAGATCGAGAGCACCGAGCGCGGTGTGCTCTCCCTTGCGGACGCCGCGGAGGAATACGCGCACTTTTCCACGGTGGAAGAGACGGTCGCGGGAGAAAAAATCCTCTCCCTGACAGGAGAGGCGCTCCGCGCCCATCGCGAAGCCTATGACGCCCGCCTTTGCGACCTTGCGGACGAGGGCAGTGCGGAGGCGGAAAAATACATCGCCTTCCTGACCCCCGAGCGGGACGCGCTCGCTGCGGCGGAGGGGCTTACTTCCTATTCCCTTTTGAAAGCGCATCTTGAAACATTCCCCTTCGGCGCACGGATCCCCTCGGTGAAAAAAGAAAAGCAGACCGACGCCTTCGTCTTTGCCAAAGCGGAGCGCGACGCGCTCAAAAAAGACCTCCCCGACCTTTTGAAACGCTTCTATGCCTACACGCCCGAAGAATGGGGCGACCTTTATATCGGACTGCATGAGAAGACGGAAACGCTCGCTGCCTTTCTCTCGGTCTATGACGATCTTTTCCGCGCGGAAAAGCGGCGGCGGGGCATCGCGGAATACGGCGATATCGAACGGTATGTTGCAGAGGCGCTCTGGAAAGACGGGGAGAAAACCGACTTTGCACGAGCGGTCGCCGCGCGCTATGCCGCCGTGTACATTGACGAATTCCAGGATGTCAGCCCTTTACAGGCGCACATTTTCGAAGCTGTGGTGAGAGAGGACAACTGCTTCTCTGTCGGAGACATCAAACAGAGCATTTACGGCTTCCGCGGAGCGGATCCGTCCGTCTTCGCCCGTGCGAAGGAAAGCTATCCGCCCCTTGCCACGGCGGGGGACGCCCCCGCGGCAACGATCTTCATGTCGAAGAACTTCCGCTCGGATCCCGGGGTGATCGACTTTGTCAACGGGGTGTTCGACCCCACCTTTTCCCTGCTCGGCGGGAGCATCGGCTATCGGGCGGAAGACCGCCTCACCCTCGGCAAGGGAGGCGATCTCCCCTACCGCAAGGCAGAAATCCTGCTCGTCGAGATCCCGAAAAAAGCCT
>CALAFS010000094.1 GCA_937892405.1 uncultured Clostridia bacterium | reverse complement strand
CTCCGGTGCACCGTCGGTAAAGGGAGTGAGCTTCGGTTTTGTCGAAAAGGGCGCGAGAGGTTCTTTTTTCTTCGGCACGAGACGGGAAATATCCCAGAACTCGTCGGCTTCTCTGTCGCTTTCTTTCATCGGCTCACCTCCTTTTTTGCTAATATAATATTATAACATAAATATCCTACATTGTCAATCGCACGAAGAAATAAAATTTCTCCGACATTTAAGAAATCTGCGGGAGAAAAAGTAAGCATTTGCTTTTTCGGTCTGTGCCGAATGCGACAGTCCGGAAACATGAAATAATGTGAAATCCAGATATTTCGCCTTTTCTTTGCGAATGTTTTATGCTATAATGAATACGATTTTTCGGAAGGGAGAGGATATTCATGAACGAAACTCCGGAAAAACTGAAAATCGGACTGGTAATCGACACCTTCTATCCGATGGTGGACGGCGTCGTGATCGTGGTCGACAATTATGCAAAACAGCTTTCAAAATATGCCGATGTGACCGTCTTCTGCGCGGGCAACCGCCGCTCGAAGAAGATGGAGCACCCCTATAAAGTCGTCTATTGCAAAGAGGTCAAACTCCCCGGATTCGATTACCCGATCCCTGCGCCCGCGTTCGACCCCGCGTTCCGCAAGGCACTGCGCGAGGCGGATCTCGATGTCATTCACATTCATTCCCCCTTCATGATCGGCAAGTATGCGGCACATGTGGCAAAGAAGCGCGGCATCCCCCTGATCGGTACGGTACACAGTCAGTATTATCAGGATCTTTACAAGGCGACGCACAACAAACGCTTCGCAAGATTTCTCCTGAAGAGGCACATCGTCAGCGTCTATGATCTGTGCGATCAGTGCCTTGCGGTAAATAAAAGTATACAAAATCTCGCCGTAGAGGACTACGGAATCCAAAGACCGGTCGCCGTAGCGAACAACGGCACCGATCTGACTCTGCTCGAAAATTACGAAGATGCAAGAGAAGAGATCAACGAAAGATACGGGATCGGAAAAGATGAGCGCGTCCTGCTCTTTGTCGGACGGCTGAACCGGATCAAGAACATTTTCTTCCTTGTCGACGCCTTTGCCCGCCTTCTTGAAAAGGAGGACGGCTACCGTCTGATGTTCGTCGGTACGGGGCAGGACGAGGAAGCCCTCCGACGCAGAATCCGCCATCTCGGGGTCACCGAACGCGTGATCTTCACTGGAAAAATCACCAGTCGCGAGGAAATGAAAAAGCATTACGCAAGAGCCGATCTTTTCACCTTCCCCTCCCTTTATGACGCATCGAGCCTTGTGCAGATTGAGGCGGCGTCGCAGAAGACGCCCGCTCTTCTCCTTCGCGGTGCCCGCACTGCCTGCACGGTGACGGACGGTGTCGACGGCTATCTTTCGGAGGCGGACATCGACGCCTACGCAGAAAAGATCCGTGAGATCTTCGCCGGTCCCGAACGGCACGCACGGATCTCGGACGCGGCACAGCGCGACCTCGCCGTCAGCTGGGAAAAGACGGTCGGCGAGTCCTATGCGCTCTACCGTCGCCTCACAGAGGAGGCGGGACGCCCCGTACTCACCCCCACCCCCGAGAAAATTCACGAGACAGGTACTGTATGAACGAAAACAACAAGAACCCTCTGACCGAAAACGAGAATAACGAACCCGCAAAAAGGCCATCCTCAAAACGCATACACACGGATCTCTCCGAAGCGTACTCTTACTTTGACAGCAAGAGCACGACGCCCCCGCCGAAAAAAGACAAGAAAAAGAGTTGGCTCGGAAAGATCTTCCTGCTCGCAGTCATCATTTTCGGCGTCGTAATGATGGTAAATCTTGCCGAAAGCATGTCCTCCGGGCAGAAGAGTCTCGGCGAGGTGCTCGCACAGCTCGATCCGCTTTTCGGCACGCTGACGATTGTCGCCCTTCTTCTGATTCTTTTGATTGACGCGGCAAAATACTTTATCGCCATTTCCGCCACAACGAAAAAGGCGCACCCTCTGATCTCCCTTAAGGTTGCGCTCCTCGGCAGATACTATGACAATGTGACCCCCTTCGCCACCGGCGGACAGCCGATGCAGATTTATTATCTTTGCAAAAAAGGCTTCTCCGGCGGACTCTCCGCGGCGGTCGTCTTTATCAAATACGCCTTCAACACCTGCGCATGGCTCTTCGTCGCGGCGATCGCGATGATCTTCGGCGGTTCCGCGCTCTCGATGGTCTCGACCGGCAGTTTCCTGAAAATTACCGGATCGGCTGGGGTGTGAACGCCCTGCTCCCCCTCTTCATCATCGGATTTGTCGTCTTCCCGACCTTCTCGAAAAAGCTCGCCGAATGGCTCGTGCGGATCGGGCACAAGCTCCGTATCGTCAAAAACAAGGACGCTGCGATGGCAAAAGCCTTTGATGTCGTGCGGGACTTCCGCTCCTCCTTCGCCATCATGGCGCACCACCCCTTTGAGTTCATTCTGCTCTCGCTCTCCTGCATTGTGGAGCTGTCGCTGACCTTCGCACTTCCCTTCTTTATCATGAAGGCGTTCGGCGGACTGGGCGCCGGTGCGGGACTTGCGGTCATGATCGAGGTCATGGCGCTGAATGCTTACGCGACCTTTGCCTCCTCTGTCGTCCCGACCCCGGGCAACACGGGCGCAATCGAGAGTACCATCACAATGGCATTCTCCTATATCGCAAGCTCCATTCTGATCTGGGTGGTCATCTTCTGGCGCTTCTCCACCTATTATATCTATATCATCATCGGCGTCGGCATCACCGTCTACGACTTTATCGCAAGCTTTCTTCAAAAGAAGAAGGCGCCGTCGGAGGGTACCGAAGCCGTGACTGTCCCCGCCGCTCCCGTGCAAGAGGACGCGGGTGCAGCCCCCAAAAAGAAAGACGAATAAAAGCAAAGTCCCGACAAACGCAAATGCGCGTGTCGGGACTTTGCTTTTAGATAAAATCCGTTTTTCCCTTTTTCGCGATTTTTTCTCATCACGGGAAGAATTCTTTGTTTTCTTACGGTTTTTGGCGATTACAGTCGAATGTTTTCGTATTTTTTCTCCGGATCAGTTCCCTTTTTTCTTTCCCGGGTCGGGGTGCGTGGCGGCGATACGGGAGGCAAGAAAAAGCTCCGTCTCCTCGCTCATGCTCTCCCGCAGGATCGGGAAGATGCCCGTCTGCACATCGTTTTTGACCGTCAGGAAAAGGTACTTCTCGCTCTTCTGAAGTTTTTTGATGTCCTCATAGCGATAGCGTGCCCGTCCGATCGGTTCGCCGGACGCGGAAGAAGAGGAAACATAAAAACGCGCCATGCCGAAGCGGTAGCGGTTCTCCGCGCCGTACTTTGCCGCGCGGCGGAGTCTCGCGTAAGTGATGGTATAAACCAACCCGATGGCAAACGGGAAAACGCCGAGCAAAAACAAAAGGAATCTGAGATCCTCGGGAATCGTCCCGTCAAGAAAGACGGCAAACACAAGATAAAGTCCGAACAGAACGGCACCCGCGATCATGACGATCAGTGCCCACACACTCTGCTTACCGTGCAGTTCCTTTTCCATGGCGAGGTCCAGCCGTCCGAAGCCCTCGCCGAGAATTTCTTCGTCGTAAAACGGTTTCTTTTCGATTTCGTCTTCCATTTTTTCTCCTTACAGTATGATGTCCTCAAAATATCCGTGGTAATGAATCTTCGGCTCACTGCCCGGAAAGAGGAATTCATACAGTTCCGCGCAGTAGTCGTCGGTCATCGACGCCATGTAGTCGACGACGATGCGGTTCGGCTCGTTCTCGATGTAGGGCGTATCCGACGCATAGTGATTCTGCATGACGAAGTCGATGTGATGCTTGAAGATCGGGGAGTTTTTCTTTCCCTTTTTCAGGTCGTCGAGAAGATGATAATAGAGCTTCTGCATCATGGGCTTCACAGTGCCGTCGAGGACATGCGTGATGTTCTCCATATGATAGATCTGCTCGTAGTTCGTCTTCTTCGCTTCCTTCAGTCCGGCATAATGCTCTTCGTCCATGAGAATGTACGGCTTCCCGTAGCTGTGCTCGATGATGTTGACCTCAAGATTGTTGATAATCTCGGCGTTGATGGTGCCGATGCCCGAGGCGCCGAGCGCCTCATCGGAGGAGATGAGCTTCGCGCGCATGGCGTCTTGCCGATCCTTTCCGAGGTAGGCGATGATATCGCTGACGCGGACGACGCACCCCTCCAGGGTGGAAGGAATCAGCTTCAGAATGTTCTTTTCGTCGACATAGCAGGACTCGACCACACGGTCGAAGGTCTCAAAGTCGGGCATCTTCTCCGGGCGGTACTCATGCATTTCAAACTCGCCGTTGTGCGCGATGATGCCGTCAAGAGTGTCGAGGGTAATATTCAGAGGGAAAATCCCGTCGAGCACGCGCACGCTGTGCACATTGTGATTGAAATAACGCCCCGTCTCGGCGTGATAAACCTCGCTGAGGTATCTCTCCCCCGCGTGTCCGAAGGGGGTGTGCCCGATGTCATGTCCGAGGGCGATCGCCTCGATCAGATCGAGATTCAGCCCGAGGACGGAACCGATCGAACGGGCGATACGGGAGACGAGCTGTACATGCAGGGCGCGACGCGTGATGTCGTCGTTTTTATAAAAGGAAAAGACCTGCGTCTTGTCGGTATAGCGGTTGTAATAGGGGCTGTGCATGATCTTATCCACATCGCGCACATACGCCGGGCGCCAGACCGATTCCCTGTCGTAAAGAGGATTTCTGCGGACGGCGTCCGCCCCGCGCGACGCGAAGTCGGGTCGCGTACCGTGCGCGATGTCCTCGCGGATACGCTCGGTCAGCTCGGGCGACAGCTTTTCATACTTCGGCATAAAGTCCTCCTTTGTTTTTCTTCTTAATTTTCTCTATTTTATCATATTCCCCGGGGATTGTCAAGGTACGAAGGGCACGAAAAAAGCCCCGTATGCGGGTCAACATACGGGGCTCTGCGTAAGAATTACGCCATTTCGTTAAACTTTTTGGTGAAAGCAGACTTCTTGTGTGCCGCGTTGTTCTTGTGAAGGATACCGTGAGCAACTGCCTGGTCGACCTTCTTGACGGCGAGTCTGTACGCTTCGGAGGCAGCAGCCTTATCGCCCGACGCAACCGCGAGATCGTACTTCTTGATGACGGTCTTGAGCTGAGACTTCAGCATCTGGTTGCGCAGTGCCTTCGCATTGCTGACAAGGATACGCTTCTTTGCAGACTTGATGTTAGCCATTTTAATCTCCTTATTTATTATAAAGCAATCCGCGGCACGCCCCCGTGTCGGCTGAGAGGGTCCGATACGAAAGATCCCGCGCGACGGCTTTTTATCATACGCAGTATATTCTATCACATGTTTTGCTCAAAATCAAGGGGTTTTTCCAAAAAAGCGGAAGATTTTTTCGGATTTTTTCAAAATCTTTTCCTTTTTCCCCTTGACAAAGGACAAAAGATCTGTTATACTTGTAAAGTAAATTCGTTTACAGCAAGCGAGGCGACACCGATGTTTGAGAAAAATATGAAGATCGCCTATCTTCTGGACTTCTACGGCGATGTCTTGGACGAAAAGTGTGCGCGGATCATGGAGGCGTATTACGAAGATGATCTTTCCCTCGCGGAGATCGCGGAGGGCGAGAAGATCTCGCGTCAGGGCGTGCGCCATATCATCAAAAAAGGCGAAGAGGAGCTGTCCTTCTTAGAGGAAAAGCTCGGGCTTGCCGCCCATTATAAGGAGCTTTCGGCACTCGCCGAGGAACTCTCCGCCACCGCCGCCGACCTTCTCTCCCGCGGGGATCAAAAGACTGCGGAAGTGCTCACGGACGCGGCAAAAACCATACTGAATAAAGGAGTGTGACATGTTCGGCAGTCTTACGGAAAAACTGGCAAACGCTTTCAAGAAGTTCCGCAACAAAGGAAAGCTGACAGAAGCCGATGTGCGGGAAGGCATGCGCGAGATCAAGCTCGCCCTTCTGGAAGCCGATGTCAACTTCAAAGTCGTCAAAGAATTCACGAAAACCGTCACCGAACGCGCCGTCGGCGCCTCGGTGCTCGAAAGTCTCCTCCCCGAACAGCAGATCGTCAAAATCGTCAACGAAGAGCTGACCGCGCTGATGGGCGGAGAGAATACAAAGCTCACCATCGCGCCGAAGCCCCCGACCGTCATCATGATGGTAGGTCTTCAGGGCGCGGGTAAAACCACGCACGCGGGCAAGCTCGCGGCGCTCTATAAATCCAAAGGCAAAAATCCCCTGCTCGTCGCCTGCGATGTCTACCGCCCCGCGGCGGTCGATCAGCTCGAGATCGTCGGTGAGACGGTCAAGGTCCCCGTCTTCTCGATGGGAACGAAGATCTCCCCCGTCGAGATCGCAAAAGCGGGCGTCGAACACGCGAAGAAGAACGGCTACGACATGGTCTTCATCGACACGGCGGGACGGTTGCACATTGACGAGCAGCTGATGGGCGAGCTTGTCAAGATCAAGGAAGCGGTCAATCCGACCGAGATCCTTCTGACCGTCGACGCGATGACAGGACAGGACGCCGTCAATGTGGCGAAGACCTTCAACGATCTGCTCGACATCACGGGCGTCGTCCTCACAAAGATGGACGGCGACACGCGCGGCGGTGCGGCTCTGTCGGTCAAATATATCACGGGAAAGCCGATCAAGTTCGTCGGCACGGGAGAAAAGCCCGATGCCATCGAGCCCTTCTACCCCGACCGTATGGCGTCGAGAATCCTCGGCATGGGCGACATTCTCACCCTGATCGAGAAGGCAGAGGCGGCATACGACGAGAAGAGCGCCAAAGAGATGGAGAAAAAGATCCGCGAGCAGACCTTTACGCTCGACGACTTCCTCTCCCAGATGCACCAGCTCAAGAAGATGGGCAACTTAAACCAGCTTGTCGGCATGCTCCCCGGCGTCAAGGCGAATTCCCTGAAGAACGCCGAGATCGACGAAAAGCAGATGGCACGCACCGAGGCGATCATTCTTTCCATGACGCGCGCGGAGCGCTTCCGCCCCGAGATCATCAACGGCTCGCGCAGAAAGCGCATTGCCAAAGGCTCCGGCACGAGCGTCGAAGATGTCAATAAACTGCTCCGTCAGTTCGATCAGATGAAGAAGATGATGAAACAGTTCTCCGGCATGGGAAAACGCAAAGGTATGGCAGGCATGAAGCTACCCTTTTGAGAATTCAGAATGAAGAATGAAGAATTCGGAATTGTGAATGACGAAGATTTAATTTTCAATTTTCTTTTCCGCTTATAATTAAAATAATTATAAATAAAAATCAAAAACCTTTTGGAGGAAAAAACAATGGCAGTCAAAATCAGACTTAAGAGAATCGGTGCGAAGAAGTCGCCCTTCTACCGCGTAATCGTGGCAGACGAGAGATCTCCCCGCAACGGTAAGTTCATCGAGGAGCTCGGTTACTACAACCCGATGACCGACCCCGCCGACATCAAGATTGATGCCGAGAAGGCGAACAAGTGGCTCGCTAACGGTGCACAGCCGACCGATACCGTCCGCGCCCTGCTCAAGAAGAGCGAAATTCTGAAGTAATCAGAAGCGGGTACGGCTATGGATCTGAAACAAATTCTGACCGACATTGCCCGTGCGATCGTCGATACCCCGGACGCTGTCCGCGTGGAAGAGACGGTAGACGGTGACAATGTGGAGCTTGTGCTCTCTGTCGCAGAAGACGACACCGGCATGGTCATCGGTCGCCACGGCAAAATTGCCAAGGCGATCCGCCAGATCATGAAGGTCGCCGCGACAAAAGCCGGCAAGCATGTGAATGTCGAAATCAAGTAAAAATTCCCCGGGGTCTTTTTGCCCCGGGAATTTTTATTGTGAGAAAGTACCAAAGATTCTCGCCGCGCTCTATGCAACCCGCACAAAGCAATTCCCTGTTTTTTCCATTCCGAAGGAGGTTATCCACCGTGAAAAAATATATTTTGGCGCTCGATCAGGGCACAACATCTTCCCGCGCGATTCTCTTTGATACGGCGGGACGGATCGTCAGCACCTCGCAAAAGGAGTTCCCGCAGATCTTCCCCGCCGAGGGGTGGGTCGAACACGACCCGATGATCCTCTGGTCGACCGAGATCGCCGTCGCCACCGAGGCACTCTTAAAAATCGGTGGGCAGTGGGAGGAGGTCGCCGGCATCGGCATCACCAACCAACGCGAAACCGCCGTCGTGTGGGAGCGCGCGAGCGGAAAGCCGATCTGTAATGCGATCGTGTGGCAGTGCCGCCGCACCGCGCCCCGTTGCGAAGAGCTGATCCGCGACGGATACGAAGAGATGATCCGTGAGAAAACCGGGCTTCTCGTCGACCCCTATTTTTCGGCAACGAAGGTCGAATGGATTCTCGACCATGTCGAGGGCGCGCGCGAGGCAGCGGAGCGAGGTGAGCTGTGCTTCGGCACGGTGGACAGCTGGCTGATCTTCCAGCTCACGGGCGGTGCCGTCCACGCGACTGACGCGTCCAACGCGTCCCGCACCATGCTCTTCAACATTCATACGCAGGACTGGGACGACGAGCTTCTCGCCCTCTTCCGGATTCCGCGGGCAATGCTCCCGCGCGTGCAGGACTCCGCCTCTCTCTTCGGCATGACCGACCCCGGGATTCTCGGTGCCGCCCTGCCGATCGGGGGCGTCGCGGGCGACCAGCAGGCGGCGCTGTTCGGACAGTGCTGTTTCACCCCCGGATCGTTAAAAAACACTTACGGCACCGGTGCCTTCCTGCTCATGAACACCGGCGACACGCCCTATACCAAAAATAACGGACTTTTAACCACGGTGGCATGGCGCCTTCACGGCAAGGTCACCTACGCGACCGAAGGCTCCGTCTTCACCTGCGGGGCGGCGATCCAGTGGCTGCGCGACGGACTGCGGATCATCGAGTCCGCGCAGGACAGCGAATATTACGCGTCCAAGGTGCCCGACAGCGGCGGCGTGATGATCGTCCCCGCCTTCAGCGGACTGGGCGCTCCGTGGTGGGACCCCTATGCCAGAGGGACGATCCTCGGCATCACCCGCGCAACGACAAAATGTCATCTGATCCGCGCGACGCTTGAGTCCCTCGCTTATCAGACCGCCGATGTCGTCGACCTGATGGAACGCTCGACGGGCATCGGGGTAAAGAAACTGCGCGTCGACGGCGGCGCCTCGGCGAACGGTCTGCTCCTCTCCATGCAAGCGGACATTCTCGGCGTACCGATCGAGCGTCCGTACTGTATCGAGACGACGGCGCTCGGCGCGGCATATCTGTGCGGGCTGACACTCGGGATCTATTCATCGACCGAGGAGATCGCGGCGCACCGCGGCACCGACTTCGTGATCCGACCGACAAAAGACGAGGCATGGCGTCACGCGCACATCACCCGCTGGCGGAAAGCGGTGGAGCGCAGTCTCGCATGGGCGGCAGAAGACGAAATGGAAGAATAACAAATCACCCGATATCGGTACGGAGCGCGTCCGATATCGGGTGATTTTATGCCATTTTGTAAATAATCATTTTCATTTACGCGAGTTCATCGGAAAGTCTGACAAAATCTTCAGTCGAAAGACGCTCGCCGCGGACGGTGGGAGAGTGCCCGATTTTTACAAGCGCATCGCTCACTTGTTCTTTTGTCAGGTGGGAATATTTTGCCGTAACGGCGTTGACCAGTGTCTTTCTGCGCATGTCAAAAGCGGCGCGGATCAGACCGAAAAAGAAGGCTTCGTTCTTCGGCGTATAGAGTGGCGTCGGATAGAGATCCATGCGGATCACGGCGCTGTCCACCTTCGGCGCGGGGAGAAAACATCCCGCGGGCACACGGAAGAGACGGTTCACGCGCCCGTAATAACCGAGCACTGCGGTGATAGCACCGTAGTCGGCACTCCCCGGTGCGGCGGCGAGGCGGGCGGCAACCTCATTCTGCACCATGACGGTGATCGTGGAAAAACGCACACCCGATTCCAGAAGATACATAAGAATAGGGGTTGTAATATAATACGGAAGGTTCGCCGCGACGGAGACCGGGCAACCGTCCGCATAGCGGTCGACGAGAGCACGGAGATCCACCTTCATGATGTCCTCGTTCAGCACCGTGACATTGTCGAAATCGGCAAGCGTCTTTCCGAGCACCGGGATCAGTCCGCGGTCGATCTCGACGGCGACAACCTTACGGTATCTCGTGGCAAGCTCTGCCGTCAGGCACCCGATACCCGGTCCGATCTCGAGGATCAGACGATCGGCGTCGTCCGCGCACCGCTCGGCGATCTCTTCGGGAATGTCGGGGCGAATCAGGAAATTCTGCCCGTAGTCCTTGCGGAAGGCGATGCCCGCCTCTTCCATCAGAGCGCGTATGGTATTCGGATTGCATAAATTCATGAGGATTCCCCTTTCTCTCTCACGGCAAAGCAGAGCGAAAATAGACGAAGAAAAGCAAAAATCCCGATCGCTGTGCAATCGGGATTTCTGGAGCTGGTGGCCGGACTCGAACCGGCGACCTGTTGATTACGAATCAACTGCTCTACCAACTGAGCCACACCAGCACATCAAGCGGTATTTATTGTATCATTTTTTGTTCTCTTTGTCAAGGGGTTTTTCTATTTTTTTATGTTTTCTTTCGGAATATTTGCGTTTTTTCTTCCGCTTTTCAAAGACGGGAGAAAAAATCTTTGCTTTTTTTCGGAAAAACGGTTGATTTTTCCGTTCGGATCGTGTATAATAAAATAGTCAGTGAAAACTGTCCCTTGCAGGTATAGTTTAGTGGTAGAACACCAGCTTCCCAAGCTGGTCGTGACGGTTCGATTCCGTTTACCTGCTCCAGCCCCGATCGCTTAGGCGATCGGGGCTTTCTTTTCTCTTGGCGTGAGCGGGCGGAAATAACGCGAAAAAGCGTTCGCGACAAGCAGGCATATTGCCTTGCCGAGAAAGAAACGATAGCGTCGCGGTATCACCATGTAGGGGTCAGCGCCCTCGACGACCCGCCACGCAAAAGTGTCGCCGTGCGTCATCGGGAGAGTGTTCCGCCGCCTTTATGTCCGTAGGGGCGATCATCGGTCGCCCGCTTGCGAACGCACATTTTATCACATGAGGAAACGCCTCACGGGTAGGCGAAAGGTATTTTTACCTTTTGAATGTATCAATAAGGCACAATCCCTCCGTCACGGCTCTGCCGTGACAGC
>CALAFS010000093.1 GCA_937892405.1 uncultured Clostridia bacterium | reverse complement strand
TGTGAAAAGCAGGCGATCCGGTGTGTTCTTCTGTATTTTCAGCTGAATTTTCGGATTGTAGATGCCGAGCTCGCCGTATACTCCCAGTATGTCATAGGAAAGCTCGTTATAGAGCGACTCTCCCGCACCGTCCGCTCCGCCGAGGTAAAACGGCTGTCCCCAGTAGTTGCCGATCGCCGACCATTGCATGAGGAAATAGCGCAGAATCTCCAGTATGTCCTCCCGTGTCGCATGCCCCGTCTCGAGATCGTGGAGATAAAAAGGGGTCAAAGTCCCGTCCAGCCCGTTGCCGAGCGAGCGCACCTGATAGGAATCGAAACATTCGCTGATCATAAAGTAGATATAAATCAGCTGCGCCGCCTCGTAAAAGTCGGTCGGTGCCCCATTCCGCAGATGGGCAAGGCAGGTCGCCATGCGTGCGGCTTTTTCATGTGTTCTCGTCTTCGCGTAGCGGTAAAAGCGGTCGAGAAGCGCAATCACCGCCCGGTACTCGATCCGGATCCCCTCGAAGAACGCCTCGCGCTCGGGTGTCAGCGTGCCCGCCGCAAGGTGCTTTGCGCGGATTTCTTCGCTTCTTGCGAGAAGCCCCGGAAAGCCGTATGTCATCAGTGCCGACCAATCGGGCACCACATGGTCGAAATCGGGCCAGATGTCGACCGCGCCCGCGTCGGAGAGTCGCTTCATCTCCGCCTTCACCTCGGGGATTACCCCGTCGAAGATCTCGCGGTACCAGATGTCCTGCGTCACCTTCTTCGCCAGGCGGTTCACGCTGTAAAAGCCGACGAAAAGGTCATGCTCGCCGATATCAATCCGCGTGTGCGAGAGTACATATTCCACCGCCCGCGCCTTGGCAATCGGATGCGGCAGATCGTGAAGTTCCCCTGCGAGCGCAGAGAGCCCGCGGAGAATCTCCTCATCGCTCTCCCCTGTTGCGGGGTCAAAATCATATCCGTGATATGCCATGCGCTGGTAGGGGTTAAACGGCTCTCCCACCTTATGATATTTATTCTCGATAAACGGTCTGTCAACGGAAAACATGAAAATCTCCTCCCGGTCTTTTCTTGTCGTTTTCAATCCGATTTTACCATTAAGAGCTGATTTTTACAAGTTATTTTCCGATACTCCTTGACTTTTCCGATACAGAATGTTACAATGAAGAAAAAGTCGGAAGGAGATGTCATGGATTTTTTCGATTCCCCGCTCACCGTCGCGGCGATTGTCTTCGCCTGTCATGTCCCCGCTGGGCAAGGGGACGCCGACCATCGCGATCGCCCCTCGCACGGCGTCGCCCTGCACCTTAGCGGACACAGAGTCTATCACTTTTCGGACGGCGAACGGATCGAAGTCACCGCCGGTGACCTCATCTTCCTGCCCGAACGCTCCACCTACACCGTCCGATCGGAGGAGGCAGGCGAATGTTATGCGATCAACTTCCGTATCACGGAAGATCTCTCCCTTGCCCCCTTTCGTCTGCGTCTGCGCAATCCCGCACCGGCGGCGGAAGCCTTCCGCGCCGCCGAGGCGGCGTACCGTACCCGCCCGTCCGGCTGGCGGGAAAAATGCTTTGCCGAGCTTTACGCAATTCTTGCCCTCCTCCGACGGGAACATGACGCCGCCTATACCCCGACGGGGAAAGCCGCCCTCCTCGCCCCCGCCCTCGCGAAGATTCGGAATTCTTTCACGGACGACAAGCTCCGTGCCGACGACCTCGCCGCCCTCGCGGGGATCAGCACCGTATATTTCCGTCGCCTCTTCGGCGAGATGCTCGGCACCACCCCCGCGCGCTATGTTCTCTCCCTGCGGATTCTCCGGGCGAAAGAACTGCTCGCCTCCGGGCTGTATACGGCGGAAAAGGTCGCCGAGCTCTCCGGGTTTTCCGATCCCGCTATCTTCTGCCGTCGTTTTCGGAAAGAGACCGGCATGACGCCGATCGAATATAAAAGCAGCGTAAAATGACAAGAAAAGCGTGCATTTTAACTCAAATGCACGCTTTTTTCGATGTTTACTTCTGTTCATCGCCGAAATCTTCCGGATTGTAAAAAGCCGCCCCCGGCACGGCATCTGCCGTGCCGGGGGCGGCTGTGACTTTTCGGAAAATCCTATCTCAGCAATAGAATTCCATCGGATAGGTCAAATACTCATTCGGTGCGAGCTGATCCGCCGTGACATAGCCGGCAGGAGCGGCGATCAGGCTGGGCAGACGGTTGACAACCGTCGCGCAGGTGTGCTCTACCGTCGCGGGCTTCACAACATGGAACTCGGTATCCGGCTCGCCGGTGATCTTCCAGTCGCACATATCGCCGTCGTCCGGTCCGTAAACCTTACCGATCGTCTCTTCCTCAATGGTAATGCCCTGCATGGTCTCGATGGTGACGACCGCGGACATACCGATGCAACGACCCGCCTTGATGGTCTTGCCGAGCGTCGAGGACTCGATATCGTGGTCGATGATGCAGGGAACATGCTTCTGCGTGATGGACTTGATCGTCAGACCGAGCTTGTTCGCGAGAGCCTCGCTGGCGTTCCACGCATAGGAAGGCTCAAACTCGGCGGGATGGGCGATCTGCTTTTCAAACTCTTCCTTCGTCAGGTCGCAACCGTGCGCCTTCGCAAGTGCAAGACCGTACTCGTCTACATTGTAGCTGTACGCGCCCTTGATCTTCGTGATCTTGTGGCAACCGCCGGCAACCAGTGCGACCATATTGATCCAGAAAATATCCTGCATACCGCTGCCCGTCACGGTGCAACCGGTTTCTTTCGCGAGTCTGTCAATGCGGTTGATCTGTGCCGCAGAGGTCGTCCAAGGATAGATGGCTTCCTCGCAGGTGGTAATCACATTGATACCGCGCTTTACGCACTTCTCCACATGATCGTAAATATCACCGATGAAGCTGAAGAGCGTGACGATGGCGACATCGGCATCGCACTCGTCGAGAACCTTGTCCGCATCGTTCGAGATGATGACGCCCGTCTTGACGCCCAGTCCCGCGAAATCGCCGACATCCTGACCGACGACCTTCGGGTTTACATCAATCGCGCCGACGATCTGTGCGCCGTGCTCATGCAGATAGCGGAGAATGTACTTGCTCATCTTGCCGCAACCGTACTGTACAACTTTGATTTTTTCCATGGAATAAACCTCCTTAGAAATTAAATTCATTTTGGGTAAGCGGAGAAATTTCTCACTTACACCCTTATTATACACTCTCATGTAAGAAGAGAGTCAAGAAGGTTTCAGAAAAAACAAATTGTTTACAATTCGGAAACGGCGTATCTATCCCTTGAACTGTACCGGAACCTGAAGCCGTAGGAACATGCCCCGCCTGTCTTCGTCGAAGACATTGAATTCCGTGAGCACCTCGCAGATGTAGTCCCCCGCGATCCGCCACCCCTTCTCCCGACAGGTGGCGAGAAGCTCCGTGGCGCAAGGGATCTCGTCGTCGTACCGATCGAGATAAATGCACGCGTACATGCCGCTGTCGAGGATCACCGCGTCGCGGAAGCGATCCGTGTCCCTGTGGTCGATGAAGGCGAAGACGCTCTTCGCCACGAACCGCCCCGCGAGGTAGTCCTCCATGGCAATGCTCGTCCCCGTCGCGTATGAATGTACATGCGAAAGTCCCCGCTCCGAGAGGCTCTGACGAAGGCGCAGAAGCTCTCCTTCATACGCGCGGATGTCCGCGTCGTAGAAGTTGCTCTCGCAGGGCAGCCCCACAAGATAGCGCCTGTCTATGTATTCGAGCGTTGTCATGCCCTTCGCCGGCGACTTGCGGTAACGCTCCACGCTGGCGATCGCGCGCTCCACCGCGTTGTGACGGGATTTCAGCTCCCGCATCTGGCGGTGAAGCTGTTCGTTCTTGCGGATCAGGATCGTCTCGATCAGCGTGATGTCTTCTTTTTTCAGTACATCGGAGATCTCCGCGAGGCTCATGCCGAGCTCTTTCATATAGGCGATCATGTCAAGTCTTGCGTTCTGCGTGATGTCATAATAGCGGTATCCGCTCTCCGGGTCCTTGCGCCGCGGCGTCAGAAGTCCCATCTCGTCATACAGCCGCAGCGTCGCCACCGTCAGGTGGTTCATCTCCGCCATTTTTCCGATCGAAAGTAATTCCTTTTGCATACTTCCTCCTCAAAAACTCTCATGTACAAGGAGAGTTTTTTACTTCAGGTTGTGAAATATTTTTCCTTTGCTTCGAGGAAGTGCGCCTCGAAGCGTGCCGCCGCGAGGCGGCTGGCTCGCCGCCACGGAGTCAGCATATCGAAGGCGTGGTAAAGCCCCGGGTAAATGTCGATTTCGGCGGGGACGCCCGCAAGACGCAGTTTTTCAAAATAGGCGACCGTCTCGGTATAGAACGGTTCGGCAGTCGTCACGAAGGTATACGCCGGCGGCAGACCCGAGAGATCCTGCCGCCGCGCCGCGGCGGCATAGCAGGGCACCTCGCCCGAGAGCCCGGCAAGATATTTTTTCCACCCGTAGTGGTTGCGCCGTGTGTTCCACACCGGCGCATGGTTGTCGCGGGAGGATTCCGTGTCTTCGTTGTCGATCATGGGATAGAGGGGCATCTGATAGGCGATCTTCACGCCGCCTATGTCCTTTTCGTAGAGGCAAAGCCCCGCGGCGAGCCCGCCGCCGGCGCTCTCGCCGCCGACCATGATCTGATCCCGCCGCACGCCGAGTTCCTCCGCGTGCTCATAAAGATAGGAAAGCGCCGCATGGCAGTCCTCGAGCGCGGCGGGATACGGCGCCCGTCCCGCGAGGCGGTAGGCGGGTGACACCACCACGGCGCCGTATTTCTTCACCAGATTTTTCGCGCGGGACATATGCACCATGCCCGCCATGCCGGTGATGTACCCGCCGCCGTGGATCCATAAAATCCCCGTGCGCATGTCCCCGGGCTTCCACCCGTGCGGCGTGAGTACAAGCAATTTTAACTTCCCCGCCGGGGTCGTTATGATTCTTTTTTCGGTTCGGTATTTCACTTTGTTTTTCCCGGAAACTTTCGTTTCGTATTTTCTTCCGATGTTCCGTCGGTGCCGTCAGGAAATCGTCTTTTTGATATAGTCCGCGCACGCCGTCAGCGTCGGGAAGGTCGGCGGCGCGAGGTCGATATATGCAGGATCCGCGCTGTAATCTTCTTTATAGATTCCCGTCGTCACAAAAACGGACGGCACCTTCGCGCGATATGCCGCGACGATGTCGCTCACCTGATCGCCGATCATAAAACTGCCTTCCATCGCGATGTTCAGCTCATATTTTGCACGAAGGAGCATGCCGGGATTCGGCTTGAAGGAGTACGCGTCATCGTATTTCGTATACGGCGAATAATAAATTGCCGCAATGTCGATCCCGTGCTCTTTGAAATCCGCGATGATCTTCTGATGAAAGGCGTGCATCTCCTCCTCGGTATACAGCCCGCGCGCGATCCCGTCCTGGTTGGTAACGAGCACGATGGAAAAACCGAGATCATACAGAGACTTCACCGCCGAAAAGGTGTCATCGAAATATTCCAGATCCTCGATTCTGTGCGTGTTGACCTTGTCCTTATGCACCGTGCCGTCGCGGTCGAGAAAGATCACGCGTTTCTTTTGCTTGTCCTTCGGTTTTTCGGAAAACCAGTCGCGCTTTGCGAGATTTTCCACCGTTTTCCGATCGGCGGTTTTGTTAAAGGATAAAATCACCGTCGTATTCAGCGTCTGAAGCAAAACAAAGCCCACGCCCGCGATAATGTAAGGCGCCGCGGAGCCCTCGGGGAACACATGCCGCTCCAGTGAGACAAGAAGAAACAGCCCGCACGCGAACAACGGCACCAAAAGCGAAAATTTCTCGAAAAATCCCTTGCGGATTCCCGGTGTGCGTATCGCTCTTTTCTTCGCCTCGGTCTTGCAATAGCTCTCCCACATCAACCGATCCTTGTCATATACCCCAAAGTTCAGAAGTGCGGCGATCGCCGGCTCGATCTCCTCGGTCAGAAAGCGATGACACCGGTCATGAATGGTATAAGAATATAAGATCTGCACCGAGAAAAAGAGGGTAATCAGAGGAAGCAGGAAAAACAAAAAGGGCGCAAAAGCAAAGTCCAGCCACCCGAGCGCGAGCGCCGCCCCACCGGACGCGAGGAACTGAATGGCGAAAGAGTCCCGCTCTCCGATTCTCATCTCAATTTCGCTTCTGACCGACGCATGCGTTGCCATCAGATAGTCAAGCCGTTTTTCGTTCGGTTCCATGTGTCTCTCCTTGTCATATCATCGAATGGTTTGAAAGTGTCCCTCAAAGCGCGATCTTTGTCGAATCACTCTCACATTCAGTATACCATATTTCCCCGCCAATTGCAAGAAAATATATAATTTTGTTTGATAATAAAAAGCCTGCCTATACGCAAGCCGATGTTTTCCTTCTTTTTTGCTTTTGCATCTGCTCCCGTTTTTTACCGTCGCCGCTTTTCGGGCGTCCCTTCCGTTTCGACATACCGACATAATGCAAGGGGAGACGGTACGAAATCGTACCGTCTCCCCTTGCATTAGCTTTTTACTTTACGATTTTTATTCTTTGGCAAGAAAATACCTCAAATACTTACATAATAGAAGGCAAAGCGTGCGGAGCCGCCCCCTGCAAGGCAGAAATTGCAGTGCACGATTCTCTTTTTGCGCCATGCGGTGAAATCAATCAATTCTTCATTCATAATTCTGAATTCTGCATTCCCTAACTTCCGCATTTCATCCTTTCAGTATCTTTCGTATGATCGCGCATTGAAGGCGCTTCGGAAGGAGGGAGAGAAGACGCAGGGCGGGATTCCGATTGATCGAATAGGCGAAGGCGGGGTGTTTTTTCGCGAGGATTTTCCTGACCTTTTTCGCGACCGCTTCGGGCGGGACGCTCTTCGCTTCCACGCGGTCGACGATGTCGTGAAAGCGCTTTGCACCGGTGCGATAGTGCTCCGTTTTTTCGCAAAAGGTGTCGAGCGCGGCAACGGACGCGCCGAGCATGCCCGTCTTCACCGCCCCGGCGCGAAGAACCGAAACCGAGATTCCGAGGAGCTGAAGCTCCATGCGGAGGGAGTAGGCATATTTATCGAGAGCGCCCTTTGTCACGGCATAAACTCCCGTGAAGGGGAGCGGATCGAGCGGAGCAAGCTCGCTGGTCGTCATCAGCACTTTCGTTCCGTTTTTCATCATTGGAAGGAAAGTTTTATTTACAAAATAAGCGGAATAGAGATTCACCCGCAGGATTTTATCAAACGCGGCGCTCTCCATCTCGACCAAGGAATCAAGCATATAGGTCCCTGCAAAATGGAGCACCGCGTCGAGTCTGTCCGTCACGGCGGCGACCTTCGCATATGCCTCCCTGACGCTCTCCTCATCGGTCAGATCCGCCGTAATCGGGAGGATGTTCTCTTCCCTCTCCCGAGGGGTAAGATCAAGCGCGAAGACAAACCAGCCGTCCGCCGCAAGGGCGCGCGATACCGCGCGTCCCATGCCGCCCGCGGCACCGGTCACAAGTGCGTATCTTATCTTACACATGCGCGAGAATATGGCGTGCGGCATTCATGCCGACGATACTGCCGGTCTCGCCGTTCTCCATGCCCTCGAACTCCACCGAAACATACCCGTCATACCCGCAGTCGCGGATGATCTTCAATGTGTTCCACACATCGAGATCGCCCTGCGCGAGGATCGACCCGCGCAGCATGTACTCGCCCGAGTTGGTCGAGAACCACGAGCCGGCATCACAGCGGAAGAGCCCGCCGACACCCGTCAGCCGATCGGCAGGACGGATGTAGAAGTCCTTCAGATGCACCATCTTCACATAGGGGGCACATTTCTTCACTGCCACGAGCGGATTTTCATCGACGCAGGCAAAGTTTCCCGTATCGAGAAGAAGTCCGTAATTCTCCCGTCCGACGGCGTCCACGATTCTGAGCACACGATCCGAGCCGTTGACAAAGAAGCCGTGATTTTCGAGCAGGGTGGTGATGCCGTACCCCGCCGCGTAATCCGCCAGCTCCCGCGCGCCCTCGACCGCGTAGGGGAAATATTTTTCAAACGCCAGCGGCGTATTCAGCTCCAGAGGACGGCGGAAGGAGGAAATATCATGCCGCATCATCGGCACGCCGAGCTTGTGCGCCACATCAATGTGCCGCTTCAGCCGCTCGACCTCCGCGCGTCTCTCCCCCGCGTCGTCCGACAGGAGGTTTGCCAGCACCGCATAGTTTGAGAGCGGCAGGGACAGCGCCGCGGACAGAGAGCGGATCTCAGCGATCAGCGGCTCGTTGAATTCTCCCGTCTTGTCATCGTGAAGCGTGAACCCGAAGGGCACAATCTCCATGTGCTCCGCCCCGTTCTCTGCCGCAAAACGCATCGCGTCCAGAATGGATTTTTTTCCTGTGGTAATGTCTTCGTTGAGACTGTAACTTGTCAATCCGATTTTCATGGTTTTCTCTCCCCGTTCGATAAATGTAGTTGCCTTTATCATAGCACATTCCGACAGAAAATGCAAGTACCTTCGCGCTTCCGTAAAAACATCGTTTGCGGTAAAAAGGGTGATATACGAAATATCACCGCAAACACACAGATTTTCACAGAAAAAGAACCGCCGACGCCCGACGCGTCAGCGGTTCTTTCATCATCACTTTTTCTTTCTCTCCGGTTTTACATTGTTTTCGGGAAGAATCTTCATCTCAATCGGACCGTTCTTTGCCTCAAAATTTTTGATCGCGTCACGGATCAGAACCAACACCTGACTATTCAGTGTTCGTCCCTCATACGCCGCCACCGATGAAAGTTTCGCGAGCATTTCTTCCTCAATTCGGATAGATACGCTTTTTACGCTCATATTTCAGCTCCATAAACATATTTTATGCTTATTTTACTTGAAATTCGCTTTGATATGTGTATAATAGATATACAGTATATCTACAAAATTTCGGAGAAAATATGAAAGTAACATTTTGCGGTCACGGGGACACAATTTGTGATCAGGCACTGTTTGATAAACTGTCCGCCTGCGTCACCGGACTCATTGAAGCGGGTGCCACGCAATTTTACCTCGGCGGTTACGGAAACTTCGATCTTCTCGCGGCGAAGGTCGTGCAAAATATAAAAGAAAGGAACCCTGAGATCCGATCGGTTCTCGTGATTCCTTATCTTGACAGGTTTTATGATACGGGACTGTATGACGAATCCGTATATCCGCCGCTTGAAACGGTGCCGAAACGGTATGCAATCTCCAAGCGGAACAAGTGGATGATTGATCAATCCGATGTCGTCGTCTCCTATGTTCTGCATAGCTTCGGCGGTGCCGCGTCTTCGCTCCGCTATGCAAAACGGAAGAACAAGAACATCATTTATCTCGGGCGTGAGTCTTTCGTATAACTTTACTTTTTTACCGCATACCGATAATCCATGCGGCAGATGTTGCGGATAAAGGGAATGGTCAGCACAAGGTCCGAGGCGATCCACGCGCACGGATCTGCGGCGCAGAGCGCATAAAACGCGATCGCGGGTGCCGCCGCGCTCACCTCTCCGCCCGCGAAGGCGGCAGGAAGGAAAGTGCATACCAGAATCCGTGCGACAAGCTCCGCGCCGCCCGCCGCAAGGACGAATTCCGATTTTCCGATGCCCTGCACGGCGTTGCGCACCACGAAGATGAAGCCGAGGAAAAGAAACATCGCAAAATCTACATAGAGCAGCGTGTTCCCGTAGCGAATGGTTTCCGCCGTGACCTTATCGGCACTCAGGAAGAAATAGAGGTACCCCCCGCCGATGGTGCAGGCAAGCCCGATCGCGACCGAGACGGCAACCGTCACGACCATCATGCCGAGCGCCTGAAAAGTGCCGCGTCGGATCCGATCGAACTTCCCCGCCCCGAGGTTCTGCGCGGTGAAGCTCGTCATCGCCGTCCCGAGTCCCGATATCGGAGTATAGATCAGATTCACCATCTTGTTTGCGGCGCCGAAACCGTTCTGTGCCGCGTTCGACACGATGACGCCGTCCGACATGTCGAACTTTACAACGCCCGCCTGCATCGTGATGATACCGATCGCGAGAACCGAAAACTGAAGTCCGAGGGGAATTCCCCGCGTCAGATGAACCGAGATGTCCGCCCGCGTCACGCGCCAATCCTCTTTATGAAGGCGCACCTGCGGATAGCGGATAAAGGTATAGATGAAGCAGGCGATCGTACTGATGAGCTGTGCCAGCACCGTGGCGATCGCGGCACCGGCAACACCCATACGGAAAACAATGATAAAACAGAGATCAAGCCCCACATTCAGCACTGTCGAGAAGAGCAGAAACAAAAGGGGCGTCACCGAATCGCCGAGACTGCGCAAAAACGAGCAGATGAAATTATAGAACAGCTGTGCACCGATCCCCGCAAAAATCAAGGCGCAATAAGTGTACGCCGCCCGATAGACCGACGGATTGTCGGGTGTCACATGGATCCATGCGAGGAGCGGATTCAGAAGTAACAGCGCCACCCCGGTCAGGATCACCGTCAGCGCCGCGGAAAGGTAGATCTGCGTCGCAAGAGAGCGCCGCACGCCCGCATCGTCCCGCGCGCCGACCCGACACCCGGTCACGACGCAGAACCCCGCACTCACACCGAAGGCGAACTGTAAAAAGATGAAAATCAGCGCGCCCGTGTCGTTGACCCCGGCGACCTCGTCGGCAGTCAGTGTCTGCCCGACGATCACCGCGTCGCTCAATGTATAAACCTGTTGTAAGAAATAAGAAAGAATGACAGGGAGAGAAAAACGGACAATGGTGCCCGCGGACGATCCGACTGTCAGATCGGTGGGTTCGACGCGGCGTGCTTGTCTGTCGGTTTTTGCTTTTTTCATACCGGAATCCTCTGATGATAAAAAGGTGTTTTTCTTCTTTTTTCGTCAAGTCGATTATACACAAGGGCGGGGCGTTTGTCAATCGGTTTTTCAAAAATTTTTCTTGCCTTTTGGGGAAATTTATGCTATACTGAAACCGCACGAAAAAAGCGGAGATTCCGCGCTTCAAAAAAGCGAAAATCTCCGTTCCAAAAGCATAGTAAAAAGACATGAAGGAAGTCGGGAAATCACATGAAACAGGAAGAGAAAACCAATGTCATGCGTCTGCTCGATCATAAGAAAATCGAGTATACCGCACACAATTATTTACAATCCGGTGCAATTTCCGGT
>CALAFS010000092.1 GCA_937892405.1 uncultured Clostridia bacterium | reverse complement strand
TCTCCAACCTCACGGTCGGGGACGCGAGCCTCCTGTCGCACGCCGCGTCGTTTCTCGATCCTATCGGCAGGGTGTTCGGCATGGACGGTGTCATTCTGATCGCCTTCTTCCTCGGGTTTCCCGCGAACGAGATCGTCATTCCCATCATGCTGATGGCGTATACCGCGACGGGGAGCCTCGCAGAGGTCGGGAGCGTCGCCGAGATCCGCGAGATCTTTCTCTCGGCGGGCTGGACGCCGCTGACCGTCATCTCCACCACGCTTTTCGCCCTCTTCCATTTCCCGTGTTCCACGACGCTTCTGACCGTAAAGCGGGAGACGGGGAGCCTTCGCTATACGCTCCTTGCCTTTTTCCTTCCCCTTGTTCTCGGGCTTCTCCTCTGTTTTACCGTCGCCGGCATCTACCGTCTGTTCTGATCTTCATTTTTTTCTCTTGCGTCTTATAGGAAAATATGATATAATAAGAGAAAAACATCATCTTTTCCTATGAGGTGCCTATGACTCTCCAACAACTGAAATATGTGATCACCATCGCCGAGACCGGGTCTTTCAGCCGTGCGGCGACGAAGCTCTATGTCTCCCAGCCTTCTATCACCGGTGCCGTCCGGGATCTGGAGCGGGAGATCGGGATTCTGCTGTTCCACCGCACCGGGCGGGGCGTCACCCTGACGCCGGAGGGGGCGGATTTCCTCGCTTATGCGCGCGGGGTGTATCAGCCCTATCGCGAGCTTCTCGAGCATTACGGAAAATCCGCGAGCCATAAAAAGAAGTTCAGCGTCTCCACCCAGCATTTTTCCTTCGCGGTCAAAGCCTTCGTCGAGACGGTACGGCACGCGGATACCGAGGAGTACGAGTTCGCGATCCGCGAGACGCGCACCCGCGCGGTCATCGACGATGTCGCGAAATTACATAGTGAGATCGGGATTCTCTGGCTTTCGGATTTCAACCGGCAGATCCTCGGGAAGCTCCTTCGTTCGGCGAATTTGGAGTTTCACCCGCTCCTGCGCTGTGACGCGTGCGTCTACCTCTGGCGCGGGCATCCGCTCGCCGGGGAACGGGAGATCACCTTCGACATGCTGAAGGAATATACCTGCATTTCCTACGATCAGGGGGAGGACAGCTCCTTTTATTTTGCGGAGGAGATCCTCACGACGAACGAGTATTCCCGCACCATCAAGGTCTCTGACCGTGCCACCGTCTTGAATCTCATGGTGGGACTGAACGGCTATACCCTCTGCCCGGGGATCATCTGCGAGGAGCTGAACGGCTCCGATTATGTCGCCGTCCCTTTCCGCTCGGACGCGCAGAATCCTTCGGGCGCCATGGAGATCGGCTACATCCAGCGAAAGAGCAGTATTCCCTCCGGTATGGCGACACTTTATATTGAAGAAATCGGAAACTATCTCTCCCGCTACGACCGTTACGGCAGGGAGATATAAGGAAAAGCTATATCACGATATATAAAACCGGTATTTGACAAATATCTTCGGTCGGTGTATAATAACCTCATCCTGTGAATGAGGTATCGAACATGAAAAAAATTCTTTCCTTTCTTCTTGCCGCTCTTCTGCTTTTCGGCACCGCTCTGACGCTCGGCTCCTGCGGGGAGAAGAAGATCCGCATCGCCGTCCCGAACGACGCCACCAACGAGGCGCGCGCCCTCCTGCTTCTCGAGGCGAACGGGCTGATCCGCCTGGATCCCGCCGCCGGACTGCTCGCCACCACCCGCGATATTATCGAGAATCCGTATCACATCGAGTTTGTCGAGGTGGAGGCGGCACAGCTCCCGCGCACCCTTCCCGATGTCGATTACGCCGTCATCAACTCCAATTACGCGATCCCCGCCGACCTGAACCCGACAAAGGACGCGCTCGCGATCGAGAATTCCTATTCCGCGTATTCCAATATTCTCGCCGTCAAGGCGGGGAACGAGACGAGCGCGAAGACGCGTGCTCTCGTCGCCGCGCTCTCTTCCGAGCGGGTGAAGAACTTCATCACCGAGCATTATACCGGTGCCGTCATCGGCGTCGTGGAGAATCCGGGCGACGGCTTTGACCCGACGCTCGACTATGCGGCGCTTGCCGGCACGACGATCACCGTCGCCGCCTCGCCCGAGCCGCACGCCGAGATCCTCGCCGTCGCGGCAGAGATCCTCGCGGAGAAGAACATCACGCTGAAGATCCGTGAGTTTACCGACTATGTTCAGCCGAACACCGTCGTCGAAGAGGGAGATGTGGACGCGAACTATTTTCAGCATCTTCCTTACCTTGAAAACTTCAATGAAGAAAAAGGCACGCATATCGTATCCGTCCTTGCCGTTCATGTGGAACCGATGGGAATTTACTCCAAAAAGCACATAAAACTTGACAATATCAAAGGATCGGAGTGACCTTTTGTGATTGAACTTCAGCATGTATCCAAGAGCTTTTTTACCGCCGACGGGAAAATCGAGGCGCTTCACGACATCAATCTCACGATCCGCGACGGGGATATCTACGGCATTATCGGTATGAGCGGCGCGGGGAAGAGCACCCTCGTGCGCACGATCAATATGCTCGAGCGTCCGACAGAGGGAAGTGTCCTGATCGACGGGGTCAGAATGGAGACGCTCTCAAAAACGGAGCTTCGCGCCGCAAGGCAGAATATCACGATGATCTTTCAGCATTTCAATCTTCTGATGCAGAGAAACTGCCTTGCCAATGTCGCCTTTCCGCTGGAGCTTTCCCACATGCCGCGGGAGGACGCGAAGAAGAAGGCACGGGAACTGCTCGCCCTTGTCGGTCTGCCCGACAAAGAAAATGCCTATCCCGCCGAACTCTCCGGCGGGCAGAAACAGCGTGTCGCTATTGCCCGCGCCCTTGCCACGAACCCGAAAATTCTGCTCTGTGACGAGGCGACGAGCGCCCTCGACCCGAATACCACCCGCTCTATTCTGGAGCTTGTCCGCGATATTAACCGTAAGCTCGGCATCACCGTCATCGTCATCACCCATCAGATGAGTGTGGTGGAGGAGATCTGCACCCGCGTCGCGATCCTTGACGGGGGCGAGGTGGCGGAAGAGGGCACGGTCGGCGATGTCTTCACCTCGCCACGCTCGGAGGCGGCACGCCGCCTCGTTTTTCCGGGCGGCGCCGGTTGGCTCGCCGAAGGGTCTGCGGGAGAGAGGCGGATTCTCGTCCGCTTCCGCGGTGCCGAGGCGACAGGCTCCCCCCTGATCGCCACCATGGCGATGGAGCGCGGCGTCAGAGCGAATATTCTCGCCGCGTCGACGCGGCTCCTCGACGG
>CALAFS010000091.1 GCA_937892405.1 uncultured Clostridia bacterium | reverse complement strand
AGGGGTGGCGGTGATGACGAGCGTGGCGGGCGCCCGATGGGCGCCCCTACGAGGGGAAATGCGAAGGTCTTTGAATTCTCCGATGTTTCCGAAGGAAACCAAAACGGGGTGGGACCCGTTTTGAGGAGAATTCGTGCGCGAAACACGGAAGCGTAACTATACAGCAGACTTAAACTTTCGCGCTTGCTAAAGAATCGAGGCTTTCTTCGGGAAGCTCGGAGAGCAGCGTACAGGCGACGGTGCGGGGATCGGAAAGTCCCGGGAACTGCGCAAGCAGGGCGGCTTCGGTCGCGCGGCAGGCTGCCGCGTAGCGGTCCGTGAGCCGTTCCCCCTCCGGGGTGAACACGGCGGCGCCGTATCTTCCCTTCTCGATCCAACCCGCCTCCGAGAAGGCGTTCATGATGCTGTAAACGCTCGGTTTTCTGACGCCGAGGGCGCGTGCGACATCGACGCTGTGCACGGCGCCGTCCTCTTCCACCTCGCGCATGACAAGGAGGTAGCGGAGCTGTGAGGCGGTCGGTCGTTTTGAATTAGCCATCGCTAACCTCCCGTAAAAAGTATGGGGAGCACCTGTCTTTTATCAGACGGGGCTCCCCGCGATGTTACTTTGCCGATTTATGGCAGGACCCCGCCATGGCACAGTGAGCGCAGTTGCACCCGCAGGAGCTTTTTCCTTTTTTCTTATCCTTTACGAGCTTCCGGACGATGCATGCGACAATCAGAATGAGCGCCGCAGAGACGAGAATCGTGCCGATATTTTCAGCGATCCATGCAAACATGACAGTCTCCTTTCAAACCGCTCTTTCGCGGTTTTTATTTGATTTTTACATTTTCCTTCAGCGTGGTTGCCTCCTTGTACGGACGCACGAGCATGTAAACGATGCCGGCGAGGCACAGAAGAGCGGCAAGGAAGCCGAAGATATTGAACTTACCGATGAAGATGTTACCGAACTGGTTGATCATCAGAGCGACGATCCAAGCGAAGCCGCACTGATAAGCAATCGCGAAGGCGGTCCACTTTCCGTTGTTCATCTCACGCTTGATAGCACCCATTGCGGCGAAGCAGGGAGCGCACAGAAGGTTGAAGACAAGGAAGGAGTACGCGCTGACGCCGGTGAAGGACGCGGCAAGAGTCGCATACACATTGCCCGATGCGCCGTAGAGGATACCCATCGTACCGACGATGTTCTCCTTCGCGACAAGACCGGTGATGGAAGCGACGGTCGCCTGCCATGTACCGAAGCCGAGCGGGGCAAAGATCCAAGAGAGAGCGCCGCCGATCTTCGCGAGAATGGAGAGGTCAAGCTCCTCCTCGGCAAGCATACGGAAGCCTTCCTCGGTGAATCCGAAGTAGCTCGTAAACCAGACTACGATCGTGGAAAGAAGAATGACGGTGCCCGCCTTCTTAATGAAGGACCAGCCGCGCTCCCACATGGAACGAAGGACATTGCCGACGGTGGGAAGGTGGTAGGCGGGAAGCTCCATAACGAAGGGAGCCGGCTCGCCCGCGAACATACGGGTCTTCTTCAGCATGATACCCGAAACGATGATCGCCGCCATACCGATGAAGTATGCGGAGGTAGCGACAAGCGCCGAGCCGCCGAAGATCGCGCCTGCGATCATGGCGATGAAGGGAACCTTAGCGCCGCAGGGAATGAAGGTGGTAGTGATGATCGTCATACGGCGATCGCGCTCGTTTTCAATCGTTCTGGACGCCATGATGCCGGGAACGCCGCAACCCGTACCGATCAGCATGGGAATGAAGGACTTACCCGACAGACCGAACTTGCGGAAGATACGGTCAAGGACGAAGGCGATACGAGCCATATAGCCGCATGCCTCAAGGATAGCAAGAAGGAGGAACAGGACGAGCATCTGGGGAACGAAACCGAGAACCGCGCCGACACCGGCAACGATACCGTCGAGAATCAGACCCTGGAGCCAGTCGGCGGCACCGATCGCCTCAAGTCCGTTGCCGAGGAGAACCGGAATACCGGGAACCCATACGCCATACTCGGCGGGATCCGGCTCGGCAGGCTCTTCGTCCGTGCCATACTTTTCGATGGCTGCGAGGACTTCTTCATAGGTTGCCGTCTTTTCTTCGGTGGCGAGAGTCTCCTCATCGGTCACCGTGTAGGTCAGAGAGTAGGTAGTGCCTGCTTCGTCGCATTCTTCTTTTGCAAGGTCGACGCGACGCTTGATGGCACTGATGTGAGGTCTCGAGGTCTCAGCCTCTTCCTGATAGAGTTCATACGCGGCTTCTACGATCTCGGTGCTGTCGCCGTACTCTTCGACTGCCGCCTCATAATCGCCGGAGCCGATGCCGAGCAGGTGCCAGCCGTCGCCGAACACGCCGTCGTTCATCCAGTCGGTCGCCATCGAACCGACGGTAACCATGGAGAGATAGTACACAATGAACATGATCGCGACGAAGATCGGCAGACCGAGCCAGCGGTTGGTTACCACTTTATCAATCTTATCCGATACGGTCATCTGACCCTTGTTCTTTTTCTTGTAGCAGCTCTTGATGATGGTGGATATGTAAACATAGCGCTCATTGGTGATGATGCTCTCGGCGTCATCGTCCATTTCCTTCTCCGCCGCCTTGATGTCGCCGTCGATGTGCGAGAGGGTGCCGGCGTCGAGCTTCAGCTGCTCGAGAACCTTGGCATCGCGCTCGAAGATCTTGATGGCGTACCATCTCTGCTGTTCTGCGGGCATGTTGTGAAGCGCCGCCTCCTCGATGTGGGCGATGGCATGCTCCACACAGCCGGAGAAGCTGTGCATCGGCACGGTCTTTGTGTTCTTTGCCGCGTCGATCGCCGCCTCAGCCGCCTCGGTGATGCCCGTGCCCTTCAGCGCGGAGATCTCCACCACACGGCAGCCGAGCTGTCTCGACAGTTCCATCGTGTCGATGCGGTCGCCGTTCTTGCGGACGACATCCATCATGTTGATGGCGACGACAACGGGAATACCGAGCTCGGTGAGCTGGGTTGTCAGATACAGGTTACGCTCAAGGTTCGTACCGTCGACGATATTCAGGATAGCGTCGGGACGCTCTACGATCAGGTAGTTTCTCGCTACCACTTCCTCCAGCGTATAGGGGGACAGGGAATAAATACCCGGAAGGTCGGTGATGATGACATCATCGTGCTTCTTCAGCTTTCCTTCCTTCTTCTCCACCGTGACGCCCGGCCAGTTACCTACGAACTGGTTGGAGCCGGTCAGCGCGTTGAAGAGCGTGGTCTTACCGGCGTTGGGGTTACCGGCAAGAGCAATGCGAATGTTGCTTGTGCTCATGTCTTTCGATCCTTTCTTTCTTCGGGCGACACACCCGTCTCAAAACTTATTCAACTTCGACCATTTCGGCATCTGCTTTCCGCAGGGAAAGCTCGTAGCCGCGCACGGTAAGCTCAACGGGATCGCCGAGCGGTGCCACCTTGCGCACATGCACTTCGGTGCCGCGTGTGATGCCCATGTCCATGATACGACGCTTGACAGCGCCCTCTCCGTGGAGCTTGACAACCTTCACGGTTTCACCGACTTTGACCTCGCGCAGTGTTTTCATGTCCTCTCTCCTCCTTGATAGTATATAAATGTTTTTTGGAAAGCAAATTCAGGATCAGATCATGATCTTCTGTGCCATCTCACGACTGATGGCGATTCTCGACTCTTTGACATTGACGATCAGGTTCCCGCCCATGGAGTTCACCACGGTGACGGTCCCGCCGACAACGAATCCGAGATTTTCAAGATGCTGTTTTACCTCCGGGGAACCTCCGACGCGGCGGATGATGTTCTCTTCTCCCGGTGTGGCAACGATCAGCGGTATCATATCTTCGCTCCTTCCCACGGTCTGCTCTCTTCATTTTCGGCAAACCGGACGGAATTTTTTCGGTCGGTGTCGTAAGCGCACGCTAACCGATGGGGATAAAATAAGGTTAGCCCTCGCTAACCATGGTATATTATACTCCCTCTCCTCTGCTTTGTCAACACCTTTTTTCGATTTTTTTCCCGATCGGGCGAAGTTCGTGACTTTCGCTGTCAAAGTTAGGTTTGGCTAACTATTTTTCTATGCAATCTGAACAAAGAAGAGAGAGAGTTCTGCCTTCGGCGGGTGATATCGCACCGTCGCACGGTACATTTTTGCGAAAACGGGAGGATTCTGCCGTTTTTTTTCGGAGGTGTACGCCGTCGGCGGGAAAAATCATTATTATATAAAGGTAGGGAGGGGTCGGAAACAAGCGGTTTCCTCTTTCCCTCCCTGCCCTTGTTACAGTCCGGCGAGAAGCTTACACAAGCCCTGACCGCTGTAAATGGTATACCCGTGGAACACATCGCCGTCGAACGCCTGCACGGGGCGGTTGGTTTTCACGATTTCCAGTTTGATCGGCACGGGGTTGACGCACAGGATATTGACCGCTCCCTCGTCGGAATCGGCTTCTTGTGTCGCAGTCCCCTCGTGAACCGACTTGACATAAGGATTGTTTGCCCGATAGACAAAGGGCAATCTCAATTTCCGGTTCTCGTCCCTGTTCATTACCATATAGGATGCGGGGTGTCCGTGGCTCAGAAGAATGGGATTGAAATTGTTGGAGGTATAATAGCTGTCGACCTCCGTGAAGGTATAGGTATCCTTTCTCTTCAGCGCGGCGATAAAGCGGATACGGTACGCTTTTCCGTCCGCAATGATCCGCATTTCCTGCTGCTTTGCCGATCCGAAGACCGAAAAAAGCGCGCTCTTGTCATAGGACAGATCATACCCGCGGGCTTTGCATATTTTTTTGATTCTTTTCAGAAGACGGTATCTTTTTACAAATCCCCGTATGTATTTATAGGACTTCCCTATCAAAAAGATCAGAAGAATTGCGATACACACATAAAACCCGAAGGTCAGCCATGCTTTCAGCGTTTGGTTCATACAAAATCTCCTTTCAAAACATATTTTTCTATTATATGAAAATAATTATTTACAAAATAATCTGTTTTACACTTGAAGATATGAGAAGTCGAGTGCGCTTCATTTTTATATTTTACTCTTCGTCATTTTAAAATTTCACTGAAGTCTTCTATCGTGAATAAACCGCAATATACGGTATCTTCCCCGCTCGTATAGGAATACTTGCCTTTGATCATCATCTCCGTCAGAGCATCGTAATACTCGTCGAATTCCCATTTCAGATCATAACGATAACGCTCACCCGTTGACCGTATCCGATACATCAAAACGGTAATGAAGATCTGCCCGTCGAGCCTGACACACGGAAAGGTGACATGCCGAGAATTATAAGCCGAGGTCGTATAATATATTTTATCTTTTGCTTCCTTTTCTTTGGAATCGAGGTAAATAAAGAGCTTGTCAAAATCTTCAAATTTCTCGGTATTGTAGCCGCCTTTGAAAACAGGCTCCACCTTTTCAAAATGCTCGAAGGCGGGAACCGCGTCACTTTCCGATCGGATGTCCGTGACGGACGACGCAGGGTTCAGCCGAAATGCCACAACGCATGTGCGTCCCAAATACTTTTCACGGATGTCCTCTTCCTTTTCGTAACGAATCCATGTGTACTCGGAGGCACAACCATTGAACATTCTCTCATCTTCACTCGAGTACAAGCCCACATAATACCCGCACACATAATAGCACCTTGAAGGATCGAATTCGACAAGCAGGGGTTGCGTGCCTTTCTCCTTCATTTCACGAATCTTGATAGCAAAGGAAGTGGGTGCCATGTCATAGGCGACACCTCGGGATTCCAGATAGTCGATCAGCGACGAGATCAGGTCACTGCTCTCGTCCCCAAGAACGGTCGGCTTGCCGTGAAGACCGGAGCACGCGACAAGCGGAAGTATACACATCGTGCAGAGAAGCAATAGGGAGAATACTCTTTTCATTCATTCACCACCTTTTTGGTCTGAAATTTACAGTGTCGAAACAATGCGTCAGTCTTCTTGCCACATCGGACGAATCCTCCTTTCTATTATTTTATTTCAAAATCTTGTCAAAGTCTTCTATCATAAACCATCCTTATAAACTACATTTCCCCGCTCTCATAGGAATACTTGCTTTCAATGACAATTTCCGTCAGAGCTATCTTTCATCTCTATAATAGCAGAAAAATGTTCAAACATCAAGACTTCTCCGGAAAATTTTTATACTTCGGTCAAAAATATACGAAAACATCCGGACAAAAAAAGTGACAGCCGCAAACAGGATCAAAAACCTGTTTGCGGCTGTCGCGATGATGCAGACTCACACAAAGGTCACAAAACACATGCTACCTATCGTACAAGCCTTCCTTAAAACATTCGTCCGAATTCAAAATTCATCCTTCTGAATTCTTAATTTTCTTATTTCAGAACGGAGGTTGCGTCCTTGATGGTCTTTTCGAGTGCCTCGCGTCCGTATTTATCGACTTCGGCTTTGTTCTTCTCGCCGTGGGTGAGACAGCCGGCACCGCCGATACAGCCGCCGACGCATGCCATGCCTTCGATGAAGTTGGCATCGAGCTTTTCCTTGCTCTTCTGAAGGAGGGCGATCTTGCACTGTTCGATACCGTCGCAGGTGCAGGGCTTCAGAAGGAAGTCGATCCCCTGCTCTTTCAGTCCTTCCGCCACGGCATCGGAGAGTCCGCCCGAACGGGCGAAGATGCGTCCGAAGTAGGAGGCGTTGTCGAGGACGCCTTCTTCCAGCGTCGTGATGTCGAGATCACGGCTGTCGAAGAGCGCCTGCAGTTCCTCAAAGGTCATGGCGGCATCCA
>CALAFS010000090.1 GCA_937892405.1 uncultured Clostridia bacterium | reverse complement strand
ATAAGATTGAAGGCGACGAAATCTATATTACGGTAACGTTTGCGGCAAACGAAGCAGGAGCGGAACTCATTTCTTGTGTAATGAGCGGAAAAGACGCGGACAATTATTTCCTTTCGGACACGGTTAAACCGTATCTTAATTAAAAAACGATTGCGAAAAGCGTTGCTTTTTAGGCAACGCTTGGAGCGTTTTAAGGAGCAAATATGAAAAGAAAATTCATAACGATTTTCGCGCTTCTCGCTGCAGCGATAATGTGTTTTACTTTTGCCGCTTGCGGCTGCAACGACGACAAAACGATAAAAAATCTTTCGGGCGATTGCGGTTTTACCGCCGAAGGCGAATTTGCGGAAGACAGTACGCTTGTCGTTGAGCCGCTTCGGGAAGCGACAGACGAACAAAAGGCGTTGATTGCCGCAAAAGACATTTGCGTAGACAACAATATGCAAGTCTATGACATTTCCGTGCAAAAGGATAACGCCAAAGTTCAGCCGAACGGGAAAGTGAAAATCACGCTTGATTTTGACGGCGATTCCCCTAACGGCTACACCGTATTCCACTTCAAGAGCGACACGGAAATGGAAGTTTTGCCCGCAACCCTTTCTAGCGGCAAATTGTCCTTTGAAACGACGAGTTTTTCGGTGTTTATCATAGGCGAAAACAAACCCGAAGAATACAACTACAACATAACCTACAACCTTGACGGCGGCAGTTTTGCCGAAGGCGTTACCGCACCGACTTCTTACAGCAACGAAAGCGATTTTCCGCTTGCTTTGCCTACGCCCGAAAAGAGCGGCTACACCTTTAAGGGTTGGAAGAACGCCTACGACGTCGAAATGACGGAAATAACCGCAAATATTCGCGGCGATATTACCCTTACCGCTATCTGGCAAGAGCCTGCGTACACAAGGACTAAGGACGGTATTGTATTTGGTAGTTATCCGCAATCGCAGGTTAAGGACGAAAGCCTGATTGCAAAACTCAACTCTGCTACGGGTGTGGATAAATACGAAGATCTGAACGACGTAGAAATAGAGGGGTGGGCATATCTCGAATACCGCAAATTCGGCGAACTTGCAGAGAATATTGCATTCAAGGACATAACCCTTGACGGCGCAACTTATCGCGGAATTTATATCAAAGATTACACCCAAAGGGAAGCTTGTCTTGCAAAAATTGCCGACAGTTCATTTTATCAAAAGGATTATAAGTATATAAAAGGCGACGTGTACTGGTTCAAGTTTGAGCCGATAAAATGGGTTATTCTCAAAGAAGATAAAGAAAACGGCAAGGCTATGCTTATGGCAGAACTTGCGCTCGACGTCAAGCCTTTCCAAGACCAAGTGAAAAAAGTTGGCGATTTGTATTACGTCGATTCGGAAGAAGTCCCGGACGAAACCGCCGCTTACAACTGGGAATACAGTTATATCCGCAAATGGCTTAACGATACGTTCTACAACACAGCGTTTACCGATTTGCAAAAAGAGATTATCCAAACGACCAAAATCGACAATTCGGCATACGACGGGACGCTCAGACTTAAAGATAAGTCGCCCAACGAGGACTATAATAATCCCGACACGGAAGATAAGATTTTCTTGCTTTCGTTGCAAGAGTTTTTGACGCTTCCCAGGTTCCAACCCAATTTGACGAATAACGACAATTACGTCGGATATGCCGATTATTATAAGGCAATGGGCGGATTGTTGAAAGCGGCAATTAAGAACGGAGAAACGGTTTACTCGAACGGCGCAAGTTATATTTTCAGAACGCCGAGAAACGGCTATGGCGATGTCGTATGGGGATACAGTTATGCCAATACATTAGGCTCGAATCCGTATAAGCAGTATGATTGTCCCTACGCCGACAATCAAAACTACGGCATAGTTCCCGTGCTTTGGATAAATCTGTAAGGCAAATCCGAACAATCAAAACCACGCGTGAAACGCGTGGTATGCACTGGCCCTTCAAGGGCAAAATGCTTGCAGAGCCTAAAGGCTCATTGAAAAAGTTCGCCAACCGCAAATACTTTTCAGGCAGCCGCTAAAGCGGCTGTCTTTTTATGCCTCGGAATTCTTGCTACCCGTGAACGGGTCTATAGATTATCCAAAAAGGAGACACAAAAATGAAGATCAGGAAAAGATATTATGAAAAGCTCGGCGGTTTCTCTTATCTTTTGGATGAACTCGGAAAGAAGATCGGCAGGGAAGAGACGGATGCTCTGCTAAATGACGCGGTCGATCTTTGCAACGGACTGTGTGACGAATATAAGGAGCTTTCCGAAAAGGAAAAGATACATACCGAGCGGATGATCTTCCCGCGGGCGGCATTTATCTTCAAATGATAAAATATCTCTCAGGAGAGGAATCCATAGCCCTGATAGAAGATGCCGTAAAAATCGGTGTGGAACCCGATCGTAAGCGCCTGCATCTCGCGACGAAACTTCCGTTTGTCCGCCCCCTTTTCTTCAGAATTTTTCATAAGATGATCGGCACCATGTTTAACGGAGAGGCAGGCTTCCGATTTGAGGAAATCGAATACGACAGCAGGCATTACAGGGTCGGATGTTCTCGCGTGCCCCTATGTGAAGTATTGCGAACTGCTCGGGTGTAAAGAGCTGACGGCTACCTTCTGCCTGAGCGATGACCGTGTCTACGGGAATATGTGCGGCATCGCCTTCCGACGGCAGGGCACAATAGGTCGTGGCAGCGACAGATGTGATTTTTATTTTTACAGGGAGTAACGATTGGGAAATCGAAAAACAGATAAATTCCGATCGGTAGAATGGGCTCTTCCGGACTTCACCGAATTCCGCGCCGCACACCGCTTGACCGTGGGCATAGTGCACAAGTTTCACTGCGTTTTTTTGTCTGATCTGCGATCTTGTTTTGCAAAAGCGGATATGATATAATGAAAAAAGTAAAAAGCATACGGAATTTTTTGGGACCCCATTTTTGATATTTCTTATGAAGAAAGGAAGCTTTCGCAAGTACGAAAGCCATGGTATTCTTTATGCACTGGAAGCGTCTGTGTTCTGCCCTTCTTTCCGTCGCACTGCTGATGCCCTGCGTCTCGGTCATCGCGTCGGAGCAATCGACAAAAGAGGAGGTCCTCCCCGCGGAGATCGCCCCCGCCCCGGACGGCGCCCGTGCCATTCTCTCCATGACCTTTGATGACGGAGACTATGACACCGCCGTGTGGCTTGACAGCGAGTTTGAAAAGTACGGACTTGCCGGCTCCTGTATGCTGATTGTCGGCAAGAATATTGCGAATACCTACGATCCGACAAACACAAAATATCTGAAATGGAAAGAACTGTTTGCAAAAGGACGTCTTGAGCCGCAGTCTCATACCATGACCCACGATCCCATTCCTGCAGAAAAATGGGCGACGGGGAATAACGCAAAGTACATATATAATAATACACAGGCAAAATACAAGTATGAGCTGATCGACTCCCGCGACCTTCTTGACAGGTATTTCCCGGATCAGAACATTCTGACCCTCGCCACCTCCAATAACACCCTGTCCTTCTGGACCTTTGACGCCGAGGAGGACGGGACGCTGAAGACGGATGCCGACGGCAATTATATCAGGTTGGAGGACGGCGGCGCCACCGCCGTCGCGCGTCGGGCATATTATGCCGTCCGACAGGGCGAGCGCGGTCTGCAATCGCTCTCACCCGATACCCTCTCCGACGGCGCCGGTTCGTGGCGCAGCCTGTATATGCATCGTTTTTTGGATGCCACCATCGAAAAGGGCAAAGGGTGGATTGATGACGCCGTGACAAAGGGCGGATGGCTTATCACACTCTCTCACGGCATAACCGCCACCACCGGCGACTACAATATGGCGGATGCGGACGCGTTCTTTGCCCATGCGGCAAAGTATGTCGCCTCCGGCGAACTCTGGTGCGGCACCTTCTCCGAGGCGACCCGCTATGTGCGCGAGCGGCAGAATTCCACTGTTCGCGCCGTTGCCACCGAGGGCGGATTCCGCGTCGGCGTCACGCTCGCCGCGATGACCGAGGACGGCCTGCCTCTGCCGGCGGATGTATTCAATTACCCCCTGACGGTCAATGTCGAGGTTCCGACCGATGTCCGTGCCGCCTCCTATGTCGAAGGGGGCGTGACCCGTTACACCGACGCCTTCACCGCCGACGGCAAGAATTATGTTGCCGTCCATGTGGTGCCCGGAACAGAGGTGGAGGTCACCTCTTTGAAGACAATCCGCACCGTCGCTCTGAATCCCGCCGCCACCGTGACCGTCGTCAGCGACGGGACGACCGTGACGGATTCTCTGACGGTCAGCGCCGGGAATGTCTATACCCCGGGAAAAGCGCGGAAAGTTTATCTGAAACTCTCCCTCGCCGACCTTGCCGAAGGCGAGCGCGCGTTCCTGCCTCTCAGTGTCACCGACGCCGTCAAAGGCACGGTGTATGTGTGGGGCAGTGACAACACCGCGTGGGATCCCGCGGCAACCGACCCCACCGCCTATCCAGCCAATGCGATATTGCAATACGGCGTCGATCCCTCTGCCGTCTATGGCGGCAAGGCGCTCGCCACAGTCTCGGTGGACGGGGCGGGGGATTATCCCGTGGAGATCACGGAATTTGTGAGCGCCCTGCGCACCGCCGGTAAGACCGCGGCGACCGTCATTCTCACCACCGATACCGAGGACGATAAGTGCGAGATTCCTCTTGCCTTCGACCGTCTGACCCGTATTCCGGCATATTCTTACACGCAGAATTTCGAGAAGAACGACTGCGGTCTGGTGCAGGCGGGCGTCGAGACCGGCGATCTGCAGACCGTGGACGATACCGACAACCGCACGGAAGGCGGCAGTCGCGCGCTCCATATGCGCACCAGTGCAAACTTTCAGCGCATGTTCCTCCCCTTCATTCTCAACCGCGAAAATACCGTCGCAGATGCCGACATCGGCAATGCTTACACCCTCACCATGTGGTATAAGGTCAGTCACGCAGGCACTTTCCGTATCGGTATGGCGGACGGCAAGAGCCGGGGTACTGCCTGTGATCAGCCGATGGACATCACCGTGAGCGCAGAGCAGGTGGACACATGGCAAAAGCTCACCTATACCTTTACCGTGACCGAGAAGATGCAGACCGGTCACGCGGATGCCCCCTATTCGTATCTTATCATATATGCGAATAAATGCGGACAGAGCAAATCCGACTATGTCGATCTCTGGTTTGACGATCTGAATGTGGAGCGCTCCGACAGTGTCGGAGAGATTCTGACGCCCACGGTGCAGACCGCCATCGGTGCCGACAGCACGCACGAGCTCTCCGCGGTCGCCGACGCTACGGTAAAGATGGCAGGCATCCGTAAGGCATACGCCGCCTTCCGTCTTCCCGCCGGCACCCGCCGCGGTACCCTGAGCTTAAGGCTTCCCACCGCCGACGGACGCTTCGCTCTCTATGCCGTGACCTCGGGTTTGCCCGATGCTCCCGATTATGACAATGTACCTGCCGCCTCCGCCGGAGAGCTTCCCGACCTCGCCGCCGTCTATGGCGGTAAGGCATTGTGGGAGGGTGCCGCCGACGGCACGGAGGTCGCTCTTACCCTGCCCACCGCACTGCTCTCGGCATCGGAAGATCTGACACTGATTTTGGTGAGCACCGACGCTGCGGGAGTGACCTTCCCGGCACCCGCGATGAGCGTCACCTATGCCACAAACGAGAAAGAATTCACCGTCACGATTCGCAGCGGTACCGTTACCACCCGCATGAGCGGTTTTGATGTCACCCTCCCCGCGATCGCACCGGCGTATTTCGATACGGACGGAAAGCTGTATGCCGCCGGCGATGTTCTGTCCCTGTCGGGCGATATCACCCTGACCGCCCTGCGCTACGAACAACGCACCGGTGCGGCAATCTCCCTGACCGGCGATGTGCGCCTGCGTTATGCGGCGGTCGCCGACGCGGCGACAGCAGCCTATATAGCGTCCCTCCCGGAGGGGACGACCTGCGAGGCGACAGGCTCGGACGGAACGCATACGCTCACCGGCATGTCCGAGGGCGACGGCGTGTATACCTACGAGTTTGCGGCGGATCTCTCCGTTACCTATACAATGACTTCCGCGCTTGTCTTTACCCAGGGCGGCAGAACCTTTACCGTCGCGGCAAAGTATAACAAAACAAATCATCGGCGCACCCTGATACAGGTGGTGAACGCCGCGTATGCGGACAGACGGACGGAGAAGTCGGCAGACTATCCTTACCTGACCGTAGACGGTGATTACAGTCCCTATGGCGGAAAAGACCTTGCCCGTCTTGCCGGATACCGCAGTTCTGCGAAAAATTGAGAGGGAACCGAAATGAAAGCGAAGATAAAACATATTCTTACTCTTCTTACCGTCTGCCTTCTTTGCGGCGCGCTTCTCGTCTCCTGCGGACTCGAGGAACCCGCACCGACACCCGGTGGCGACCCCGGAACGGAAGACCCCGCGCCGACCCCCGGCGGCGACTCCGGGAAGGAAGACCCCGCGCCGACGCCCGGTGGCGACCCCGGCACGGAAGACCCCACACCGACGCCCGGCGGCGACCCCGGAACGGAAGACCCCGCGCCGACGCCCGGCGGTGATCCCGGAACGGAAGACCCCGCACCGACGCCCGGAGGCGATCCCGGAACGGAAGACCCCACGCCGACCCCCGGCGGTGATCCCGGGACAGAAGATCCGGATCCCGCACCGGAACAGCCGGACGATTCCGCCTCCGGTAAGGAATGGACGAAATACTATTGATTTTGTAAAGAAAACTTTTCAAAACTACAAAAAACTGCGGGTTCGGCGTGAAGTCACACCAAACCCTCAAAACTTTGAGTTTCACTCCATACACGAATTATGAAATTCCGCATTGAAGAAAGCCATGCACCTCTCCCGAGGTTTTTCCAAAAAATCAAAGGACTGTCGAAAACAGGTCGGTCACCGTCTGTTTTCGGCAGTCCTTTTTGCTTGGCTTTTTACGGGCGATTTTTTACAGCTCGAGCCGCACCGGCAGCTCGTCGCCGCAGGCATCGAGCGCGTCTTTGGCTCCCACGACGCAAAGAGCGGCGTTCGCCGTCACCTTTTCGATCCGATCGGCGAGGGCAAGGAGATCTTCCTTCGTCGTCCCGATCGTTTCCCGACGCAGTCGGACAACATCCTCGTAGGTGACGCCCTGACGGTAATTCACCGCGGCGAGAAATCCTTTCATGCTCGGAGAGAGCAGAGGCTCGGTCGCCGCGACCGCACCGATGATATATTTTGTGAGGTCGGTTGTCTCTGCGGCAAAGGCACGGAGGAACTTCGCCGTTTTGCGGTAGCAGGCAAGGCTCCGTGCGGCGTCCGGATCACGGTAGGAATAGCAGAAGATCGTGCCGTTTCTGCGCGCACCGAAGCCCGCACCGTAGGCACCACCCTGCACGCGCACGGCGTTCCAGAGGTATTCAAGCGACAGGATCTTCTGCGCGACACTCATCGCGCCCGTCGGGGGAAGATCGTCCTTTCCCGCCAGCACGGCGAAAGAGATCTGCGCGGGGATCACGATGCCCTCGCCCGCCGTGTCGAGGAGCGGGCAGGTGACGGAGGCGGGCGGGGTGATGCCGTCGGACTTCAGAGAGACGAGAAGCCCGTCGAGGAAATCCGTCTCCCGCTTTCCCGTCAGGCTCACGGTCAGGCGCTCTCTTGTGAAGATTTTCTTTGCAAGGGCGGCGAGGGCACCTGCCGTCTCTTTGCCCGATGCCGCGAAGTTTTTGTCCGCCTCTTTGAGGAAACGGTAGGACTCATATCCGCTGAACAGCTCTTCGACCGAGGCGGCGGCAGTGCAGTGCGCTTCCGCGCGTTTGATCGCTGCGGCGTGTCCCGAGGAGACGAAGAACTCTTCGTCGTCGAGCTTCATCTGACGGAGAATGTGCCCGATGGCTTCGGTATCGGAGAAATCGGTGTGATAGAGAATTTCTCCGAGGATTTCCGTGATCTTCCCGCGGTTTTCTTCAAGGGCACTGACCCCGACGCGGAAGTCGGCATACGCCTCGCCCGCAGGGCGCAGTCGCTCACCCGAGCCGACGGTGAAGTTCACCGTGCCGAGCCATGTCTTGATCTCGTCCTGAAGGGCGAGTGCATCATAGCGTTCGGTGCCGAGCTGACCGAGCACCGTGACGAGGAGGGGCAGGGTGAGGAGCTCTTCGCGGGACAGATCGTTGACCGAGAAGAGGAGATCGAGATAGACGATGCCGTCGGTATTGACATTGTGGTAGAGAAGGGGCGTTTCGCCGATCTTCATCACTTCGTTCGGGAGTTTTTCGGGCTTGTCGGAGATATCCGAGATCGCGAGCATCGGGAGCGTCGCCCGTGCCTCTTCGCTGTCTTCGGTCTCCTGCCATGCGCGCAGCTCCTTGCTCTCGCGGATGATCTCGCGGATTCCCGCTTCGCCGAGCGATGCCTTCCATTTTGCCATGCGGGTTTTTTCCGCCGCCGCGCGCTTTTCACCGAGCGTCTTCGACGGGAGCATAATCAGGGTCGCGCGGTGCGGGTTTTCAAGGAACACTTCGCGGAGCACCCGCTCGAAATACCCGTTTTCCATCTCGCGCCGCAGCATTGCCATCGTTTCGCCAAAGCACAGGTTCTGCGCCGGATCCCCGTCATAGAGCCAGGTTTCGAGCGAGGAGATCGCGTAGGCGAGCCCGCGGGGCGTCGAGCCGTAGTCCCGCTCTCTGAGACGGAATTCGAGACTGTTGAGCGAGGCGGTCAGCCGCTTTTTGTCGAGTCCCGCCGCCGCTTCGGTAAAGACGCGCTTCACCGTCTCGAGAATCGTCGGGATTTTTTCTTCTTCGGTGTTCCGGATCTCCAGCGTGACGATGGGCTGACGGATCCCGTCGTAGGGACAGAGAGCGACATCTTCGCACAGCCCCGCAGAGAGTAACGCCTTTTTCAGGGGCGACTCATTTGTCCCCACAAGGAGATCGAAGAGAACGCTGAGAGCGATCTGCTTTGCCTGCTCATTGTAGTGACCGGCACCGAAGCCGAGCGCGACGCGCACCTTGCCCGCCGCGTCCTCGGACGGGGAGATTTCGTAATATTTTTTCACCGGCGCCGGCGCGACGGGAGTCTGCTCGGGGATGGTCGCGTCGATCACCGCCTTTTCGTAAGGCGAGAGGAAGGAATCGAGAAGAGGGAGCACCTCGTCGAGCTTCACCGATCCGTCGAGGAAAATCCGCGCATTGGAGGGGTGATAGTACTTTCCGTGAAAATACAGAAATTTTTCGTAAGAGAGCGTCGTGATCGCCCCCGGCTCCCCGCCCGAATCCTTGCCGTAGCAGAGGTCGGGGAACATCAGCTTTGTCATCTCCTCCGAGATCACCTCGTCGACCGAGGAGTAGGCACCCTTCATCTCGTTGAGCACGACGCCCACGCACTTCATCTCCTCCTCTTCGGAGAACAGCTCGGGGTGCCATCCCTCCTGACGGAAAATGCGCGGGTCGTGCAG
>CALAFS010000089.1 GCA_937892405.1 uncultured Clostridia bacterium | reverse complement strand
TAATTCGATAAATTTATGATATATTGTAGCATATTCCGACGGGTTCGTCAATTGAAAATCGCAATTTTTCCGCATTTTCATAAGGAAAAGGGCGGGAGAATCGCACCCGCCCGCCCTTTTTCTTCTTTTTACTTCGTTACGACACTGACCTTCTCGGGGGAAATGCCCGTCGTCTCATAGACGATGGAGAAGATCTGCGCCGCCTGGCTTGCCTGAAGGGAATCCGCCTTCACGATGACGGTGACGCCGCCGTCCGCGATCACCGCAACGCACTCCTCGTAGCCTTTCGCCTTCACAAGAGTCTCGATGTTCGCCTCATTCTGAATGTCGACGGCGATCTTCGAGATCTGCGCCGCCGCCTCGGCTTTCGCCTCTTCGCTCGCCTCGGCGCTCTCGGTCACGAGCTTCAGGACTTCGATGGCTTCGTCACGCGACTGACTGCGGGTCAGGGCGGTGGCGGTAAAGTAGTTCTTCTCCTCCTCGCCGCTTCCCTCTCCGTTCGCCTTTGCCGAGTCATCCTTGTTGTCCGCCATGTTGTTGTCACCGTACCCGATCGCGCCGATGGGATCGTAGAACCAACGGTAGTTCAGGTAGACGGCAAGCCCGATCAGGAGGACGGCGCTGATGATGACGACGCTCCTGCCGGCTTTCGAGGTGAAGAATTTCTTGACTTTTTCGGTTTTCATTGTATGCTCTCTCCTTTGAATTTGTTACTACTAATACCTATGACGGCGGGGGTGTTTATATTCCCGTTTTTTTATTTTAATTTCAGGACAGTGACGCGGTTTTCCCCGATGTCAAAAAGAGAGGAGAGCATCGACGACATCTCCCGCCTCACCCGGTCGGAATCCCCGCCGTCGCAGACCAGCGTCACCGACTGCACGCGCGGCGGCGTCGAGCCGATCTTTGTGCCCCCGCGGTAAACGACCTCCTCCCCCGCGGCGAGGGTAATCATGACGCGGCACTTCCCCACCCCGCGCACCGAGGAGCAAAGAGACGCCGTCTCCTCCTCGAGCGCGGCGATATATGAGCGGAGGCTGTCGTCCTCTGTGCTCTTCTGCGCCGCCTTTTCCCCGCCGCCCGAAAATGCGAGAAGCAGAACGCCGACGGCAAGGCAGAGCGCCGCGAGTATCACGCCCTTCTTCGGTTTCGGAAGGGCAAAGCTTCCTTTATCCGATTTCAAAATCCACCTCACATTCTCCGAGTCCCGCCCCGGTGATATACGCCGCGATCTTTTTCGGATCGGCAAAGGCGCCGCGCCCGCGCAGAGTGAGCAGAATTTTCTGCGCGCGCATGGAAGAAAAATCAAAACCTTCCGCCCGCACGGTGATCTTCTCCTTCGGAATCGAAAATTTCTCCGCGACGGCACGGGCGATCCCGTCCTCGAACGCCTCTTTTCCGACCGTCTCGTAAAGGGTGCCGTCCTCCGTGACAGAGGGGAGTGTCGGCTCCCCCGCGAGCTTTTCCCACAGGGTGGGGAGCAAATCTCCGAGAGGCAGAAGCAGCGCGGTCAGAAGAATCAGTCCGAAGGCGATCTTCCCCGCCCTCTCCACCTCCTTGCCGCGCAGAAAAAGAGAGGCAAGAGACACGAGCGTCGCGGTGGCAATGACGCCGACAAGGTAGCCTTTCATCCGATCGCCACACCGCCTTTCATGAAGCATACGATTTCAAAGAGATAGAGAAGAAGAGACAGTGAGGTGAGGGCGATCAGCGTGTCGAGCGCCGAGCGGAAGGCGGCGAAAACGCGTTCCCCGACCTTCGCCCCGGTAAAGGAAAGAAAGCCGATCGCGATCCCGAAGGCGGCGCGCAGGAGAAGCAGAGGGACAAGGTAGGGCAAAACGAGAAACAGAAGCGCCGCGATCCCGGAAACGCCGACGACACTCTTCACATAGAAAAGCCCGCTCGCCGCGGCGGAAAGAGCGCCCGAAACCGTCCCGCCGACGATGGGAATCAGGTCGGAGGCGGCGAACTTCGCGGCGCGCATGGCGGCGCTGTCGGTGGCGGCGGCGATGACGCTCTGAAGAGAGAGGGAGGCGGCAAAAACCGCCGTCACGATGCCGAGAAGCCAGAGAAAAGCACGGCGAAAGCTGTCGGTAAGCCCCGAGAGGCTCCCGCCAGCCCCGTCCACCGTGCCGAGGAGCGCAAGGGCGAACATCGCCCCGGTCAGGGGCAGAAGGACGCCGTCGGTAAGAGCGGTGAGCACGGAGAGCGTCAGCTCCATGGTCAGCGCCTGCGAGGCGGCGAGAGAAGTGCCGCCCCCGGCGAGCGTCACGGTGCCGAGAAAGGGAAACAGCCCGCCGAAAAAGCGCCCCGCCTCGGAGAGCCCCGCCGCCGTCGTCTCCGTCACGGTGCGGAGCTTTTCAAAGACCGCGACGGAGAGAACGGCACAAATCGCCGCCTCCGTTATCTCCCCGAGAGAGCCGGCAATCCCCGTGCGGAGCGTGCCGGCAACGGCAAAGAAGAGCGCCGCTCCCATCAAAAGAAAGAAAAAGGAAAGGACATCGTCCGACGAGCCACGGGCGGCAGAGAGAACGGCGGCAAAAAAGGCGCGCACGCCGACCGCCTCACCGATCGCGTCGGGATCGGTGACATCGGGAGAAAAGCCCTCGGGCAGGAGGGTACGGAACTCTTCCAGCAGCGCATCGACGCTCTCCCCTCCCGGGGCGGAAGTCTCCTCCTCTTCCCCCACCGCGCCGACGCTCAGAGAGAAGAGCGCGAAGAGGAGAAAGAGCACGGGAAGAATCAGAAACCGGCGCCTCATGAAAGCATCTCCGCCGCACAGGCAATGAGCTTTTCAAAAAAGGGCAGTGCGAGAAGGAGAACGCCGAGGCGCCCCGCCGTCTCGGTGACGGCGGCGACCGTCCCTTCCCCGAGTCCGCGGCAGATCCCCGCGGTCAGGGAGGTGAGATAGCCGATGCCGAGAATCTTCAAAGTGATGCCCGCCGTTTCCGAAAAACCGGCGTCCGCGCCGAGGGAAGACAACAGCCGGAAGAGGGGCGTCGCCCCCTCAAACACCATGCGCAAAAGCAAAAGGGCGCCGAAGGTGACAAAGACGGGCGTCCCCCGCCAGCCGAACTCCCTGAGCGTAAAGGCGGCGACGGCGAGAAGAAGCGCGACGCCGCAGAAGGTCGGAACATTCAAATGCCGAACACCTCTCTTATCGTGGAAAAAAGGGTGCCGATCTCTCCGATCAGGAGGATCAGGACGACGACGATCCCCGTCAGGGAGACAAGGGTCGCCTGCTCGTCTCTCCCCGCTTTGTTCAGAATCTGACAGACGACGGTCACGATCATTCCGATCCCCGCGACCTTCATAATCAGAGAAATATCCATGCGTATCTCCGTTCCGCGTTAGCCGGTTTTTGTTTTTCAAAGCAGCAAAATCACAAGAGCGAGCGCCGCGGCGGCAGTCAGCGTACGCACGACGCGCTCGTTTTTCGGCGTCTCTTCTCTGCACCGCCCGACGATCTCCGAAAGCGCCGCCGAGGTAGCGGTGAGGGAGGCGAGCTCCTCCTCTCTGTACCCGCGTCCGAAGGTGGAGAAGAGAGAGGTGAGAAGTTTTTTCTCCTCTTCTCCGAGGGCGCTCGCGGAGGCGGCATATGCCGCGGAAAGATCGCCGTGCGCGCGCAGATGGGGGAGAAAACCGCTCTCCTCCAGCGCCCCGTCCGAGAAAAGTCGGCTCCACTCGTTCACGGGACGGGCGTAACGGGTCAGCTCCCCCTTCATGAAGGTGAGAAGAGCAAGAAAGCCTTCCGCCTCGGCAAGCCGCTTCCCCGTCGCGCGCGTGAGAGCGCGGGAGATACCGAAGGCGGCGGCGAAAATCAGAATCATTCCGAGATAGCGCAAAGTTCCCTCTCCTCTCCGAAAATCCGCGAAAGAACGCGATCCCCCTCCCGCCATAACTCCGCAAACAGGTCGAACGCCCGCGCGGCGAAAAAGGGGGACAGGTTCCCCTTCCCGTAAAGCTCCCGCTCGGTGGCGGCATGCGCCGTCGCGACAAAGGGAACCCCGGCGCGAAGGACGCCGAGCATGGCGCGCGCCTCTTCCTCTCCCCCGACCTCGTCGATCAGGAGAACCTCTGGCGCTAAAGTGCGGGTCGCGATCTCAATCCCCCGCGCGCGGTGATAGCCGCGCAGAATATCCACGGTGGCATGGCGGTAATCCTCGGGGTCAAACTCTTCCCTCTCGTCGATGACGACAACGCGGCGGGCGTCCTTTCCGCTCCCGAGCCTTGCGGCAAGGGCGCGGAGGGCGGTGGTCTTTCCGACGCCGGGCGGCGAGTAGATCAGCATACCGCTCCGACAATGCCCGAGAAAGGCTTTGCAGAGCGTGTCCGCGCTGTCGGGAATCTTATGCGGAATTCTAAAGACCAGTGTGCGGACACCGCTGATACCGAGGGAGCGCCCCGCCTCATACCTTGCCTGTCCGACGACACCGACGCGGATCCCTCCCGCCATCGGCACATACCCCTCCGCGATCCTGTCACGATAGGCATACAGAGAGCCGTGGCAGATCTTCCCGAGAATCGCCTCCGTCTCCTCTTCGGTGACGGTCGTATGCAGCGGCAGATTTTTCCCGCCGACAACGAGGGAGGAGACGCTGTCCGCGCGCAGACGGATCTCGGCGAGACGGTCGGCAAAAGTATACGAGGACGCCGCGATGTGCAGAATCTCTTCCCGCATGTCCCGCGGCAATAGGGGCAGAATCCGAGATAACATACCGTTTTTCCTCCTGTTTTTTCGCGGTTCCGCACGGTTTTACAAATTTTAGCATAAAAATGGAAATTTTTTGAAAAAATGTCTTGACAAATGTCGAAAGCCATGCTATAATTTGGTTGTAAATAAATGGTAAGCCCTTCGCCCGAACGGAAACGGAGAGAGCTTTGCCGTTTATAAAAATCAATATCACAAGGAGAAAATTATAATGAAAACATCCGGAATCATTCGTCACATTGATGAGCTCGGGAGAATCGTCATTCCGAAGGAGATGAGACGCACGCTGGAAATCGCGGCGGAGGACCCCGTCGAAATCACGATGGAGGGCGACAGCATCCGTCTGAGAAAATACCAGACCTCCTGCGTCTTCTGCGGAAGCTCCGAGGAACTCTCCGAATTCAAGGGCAAGACGCTCTGCCGCGCCTGCCGTGAAGAACTGGCAAACGCCGACGCGGAGTAATATCCCCCGGCGAAAGAATCCGTATAATTATGGAAAAAAAGCCGAAACCCTCTTGATTTTCCTGCTTGTCTCTGCTAAAATATATGTGTCAGAAGACAAAATATGATTCTTTTTCTGAAAGGACAGTTTCCCATGAAAGTTGTAACATTCGGTGAGATCATGCTCCGCCTCGCACCCGAGGGATATCTCCGCTTCACACAGGCGGACAAGTTCGGCGTCGTGTACGGCGGCGGAGAAGCAAATGTATCGGTTTCTCTCGCAAACTACGGCCTGGACTCCGCCTTTGTCACCAAGCTGCCGAAGCACGAGATCGGTCAGAGTGCCGTCAATGCACTTCGTCGGTTCGGCGTCGACACCTCGATGATCGTACGCGGCGGCGACAGAGTCGGTATTTATTTCAATGAGAAGGGTGCCTCCCAGCGTCCTTCCAAGGTCATCTATGACAGAGCACATTCCGCGATCGCAGAGGCATCGCGTGAAGACTTCGACTGGGAGAAGATCTTCGAAGGCGCCGACTGGTTCCACTTCACCGGTATCACTCCCGCACTGAACCCCACCGTTGCCGCTATCTGCCTTGATGCCTGCAAGGCGGCGAAGGCACACGGTGTCAAGATCTCCTGCGACCTCAACTTCAGAAAGAAGCTCTGGACCAGAGAACAGGCGCGCGAGACGATGACCGAGCTCTGCAAATATGTCGATGTGTGCATCTCCAACGAAGAGGACGCACACGATGTCTTCGGCATTGATGCGGAGAACACCGACATCGCCGGCGGTAAGCTCAATCATGAAGGTTATAAGTCGGTTGCCCGTCAGCTCGCAGAGAAGTTCGGCTTTGAAAAGGTGGCGATCACCCTCCGTTCTTCCATCAGCGCAAACGACAACGACTGGGCGGCACTTCTCTACGACGGGAAGGAATATTGCTTCTCGAAGTCCTACCATATGCACATCGTGGATCGCGTCGGCGGCGGCGACAGCTTCGGCGGCGGTCTGATCTACGCGTCCCTGATGGGTTACTCCACGCAGGACACGGTAGAATTCGCCGTAGCGGCTTCCTGCCTGAAGCACTCGATCGAGGGTGACTTCAATATGGTTTCGGTCGACGAAGTGAAAGCCCTCGCCGGCGGCAACGGCACCGGCAGAATTCAGAGATAAACCGGATAAAACTTTATTTATCCCCCTTATCCACTATACTTAGGCCCCCTGCTCCATCGCTTCACAAAACATTTGCATAGAGCGGTGACTATGGGCGCCTTTGATAGACCGATATACCCGGTAAACATATCCTCATCATGTTCTTTCCTCTCGCTATCAGGTTTCAGAAAGAACATCACTACATAAAAGAAGCGGTCGGATTTCCTCGGGAATCCGACCGCTTCTCCTTTTTTGTCGTTTTTGCATTTGCACTTCGGCGACCCGAAGTACCTACCAGTCATGCTCTATTCAAAACCTCCTTGTATTTGCGCTTCAGCAACCCGAAGCACCTACGGTCTTGCTTTTATCCCAAGCCTCCGTTGTGTTTGTACTTCGGCAAGCCGAAGTACCGGGAGGTGTCATTATCTTTGCAAAATTTGCAAAGATAATGACGGAGGGATTGTACCTCCCTCTATCTTTTTGAACATGCAACTTTATCGTTTGCTCCCGCATAAGGCACTTCGCCCCTGTAGGGGTCGGCGCCCTCGACGACCCGCCACGCCTCGGATATCGCCATCTCTCAAAGAGAATACCGCGTGCCATTTCCATCGTAGGGGCGACCATCGGTCGCCCGCCTTGCGTGCTCCTTCAAAAAACGAAAAATTGAGTAAAAAGCCCCTCATTTGTAGGAGTCGGCGCAGGCGTTGCCTTACGGCACCGAGGCGAAATCCGACCTGTGGTCGGGT
>CALAFS010000088.1 GCA_937892405.1 uncultured Clostridia bacterium | reverse complement strand
TCTCCCGAATCCATACAGAACTCCCGTCTGACGAGCCCCTCCGTGGAAAAGCGGAGGGTTTTCTCTTCCGGGACATCGGAAAGACGCGCTCTGTGAATTTTTTCCATCGCGCTGTCCCATACCGCGAGATGAGAGGGCGCCTCCCGCGGCACGCTCTTCCCGCCCGAAGAATATCCGCACCAGATTCCGGCGGTATAATAAGGGGTATATCCGACAAACAACCGATCGCGGCTCTCGCCCGAGGTCCCGGTTTTCCCTGCGGTATCCACGCTGTCGGCAAGGCGGATTCCCTTTGCCGTTCCGCTCTCCACAACGCGGGAGAGCATCTGATTCATAATACGGGCGCATGAGGGTGAGAAAACTTCTTTTTCCTCTCCCGGATTTTCATAGATCAGGTTGCCGTCCCCGTCATAGACGGCAAGATACGAGCGTCCGCGGCGCATGATACCGTCAGAAGGAAATACCGAATACGCTTCCGTCAACCGACGAAGGGTAACGCCGTCGGTCAGTTGCCCGAGGGCGAGAGGCGCGAGAGCGAGGTCGGTCAGGCGTCCGCCCCCCGCCGTCTCCCGGGAACGCACGAGCGTATCGAATCCGAAGTCGCGGTAAAGCGTCCTGTAAATCGCCTCTGCTCCGCGCATTTCGTAAAGGCGGGCGGCGAGCGTGTTTTTCGACAGGCGCAATCCCTCGCAAACAGGAGTCAGCCCGTCATAGACATTTGGAGAGTTATGCGGATATTCGGTATAAACGCCCTCCCGTTCGGAAAATGCGACCGGGACATCGTCAAATACCGTCGCAGCATTGATTCTCTTTTCATTCAGCAGCGGAGCGTAAAGGGCGAGCGGCTTCAATACCGAACCGGGCGTATGCGGTACGGTGGCAAAGTTCAGAAGGCGGTTTCCTTCTTTCTTCCCCGCGTTACCGACGATGCCGGCGAGAGTATTGCTCTGTGTGTCGACCACAACCATGGCATAATGAAGCCCCTCCGGTACACCGGCGAGCGTATCGAAAGTTTCCTCCAGTGCCGACTGCACCTCCGGGCGCATGGTGGTATAAACGGAAAGGCCTCCCGACATCAGAAGCGTCTCCAAAGTTTCCCGCTTCATGCCGAGTTTTTCCTCAAGGTCGTGCGTCACATCGTCAAGCACCGTTTCGATAAACCATGAGCGGACGCTATCCTCCTTCGACCTTGCGGCGCGGACGACGAGCGGTTCTTCGCACGCGGCGCGATATACGGACTCGTCAATCACACCGAAATCAAGCATGGCATACAGGACGCGGTTCCGCTTTTCGAGCGAGGCTTCGGGGTGAAGACGCGGGTGGTAACGGCTCGGTGCATTGGTGATCCCGACCAGTGTCGCCGCCTCGGCAAGCGAAAGCTCCGACGGTTCCTTTCCAAAGTAGTCACGGGAGGCGGCGCCGACGCCGATCAGACGGTCTCCCATCGGCACAATATTCAGATAGACCTCGAAAATCTCTTCCTTTGTATATTTATGTTCGAGGTGAACGGCACGAAGAATTTCGGAGAGTTTACGCGTGAAGGTCACTTCTCTGTCCCCGCTGATATTTTTCACCACCTGCTGCGTGATGGTCGAGGCACCGTAGGTCGCACCGGTGTGCGTCACCTGATTGAGCGCGGCGCGTGCTGTCCGCACGGCATCAAAACCGGGATGCGAAAAGAACTTTCTGTCCTCTGCCGCCAAAAAGGCATTTTTTATGTTCTCCGAAATTTCGTCATAGGAATACCAGAATTTTTCGTCCGCACCGAGCGAAAGCGACCGGTATTCCGTCGGCACATAGGAGGAAAGATCACCGCCCCCCTCACCGCCGTCCACATAAAAACGGGTCACACTGCCGCACCTTGCCGCGCGGAAAAGAAGCTCGTCTCCCGCCGCGTCAAGATGCCTTTCGGCATAGAGCATCAACGCGCCGATTCCGAGAACAAAGAGAAGGCACAGGGAAAGAAGCGTAATCCCTATGCCGAAAAGCACCTTATGCCATCGTTTTGCTTTCATATAAAAAGCGCTCCTTTCGGAAAAAGACTGTACTTTCATCTTTTCCCGAAGGGAGCGTTTCAAGACGCGATTTCTATTTCCTCTTTTGTCATGTTATAGAAAACGGTTCGCGTCTTTTTCGTAAAAAACAGCATCGAGATAAAGTCCGTCGGGCGGTGCCGTCATGCCCGCGCAGGAACGGTCACGGGAATCGAGAATCTCTCTCATATCCTCGGGACGGTATCTGCCGAACGCCGTCTCCACCAGAGTGCCGACAAGGATTCTGACCATATGATAAAGAAAGCCGTCCGCACGGACACGGAAAAGATATTCATCCCCTTGCTTTTCCACGGTAAAACGGGAGAGCGTGCGGACATGGGACATCACCTTTCCGCCCTCCGCCGTAAATGCGGAAAAGTCCTGTGTTCCGATAAAATATGCCGCCGCCCGACGCATAAGGGACAGCCCTTCTATCGGTATCGGACGGGCAAGGCACCATGCTCTGTGCACATCGAACGGAGAGGAAACCTTGCGGTTAACCAAACGGTAAAGATATTCTTTCGCTGTGACATCATAGCGCACATGAAAGCTGTCATCACATTCTTTTGCCGAAATCAAGGAAATATCCCACGGCAGAAAGCGTGCTGCGGCAAAAGGTAGTGCGTCCGGCGGGATCGTCCCGCCGTCGGCGTCAATCGTAATGCAGAAGTCCTTCGCATGCACACCGGCGTCCGTCCTGCTGCAACCGGTGACGCGCACCGGTGTGCCGAGCGTCTCAGCGAGCGCACGGCATAACTCTCCCTGCACCGTGCGCTTCCCCTGCTGTACCTGAAAGCCGGAAAAGTCGGTGCCGAGATATTGGACACGGGCAAAATAACGCATGCGAAACCTCCGTCAGATTTTATAAAACGCAAGTTTTGAGAAGAGGTCTTCCCCGGGTGCCAGCGTCGTCGACACAATGATAACGGCGAGGAACACTGCCATGAAGAGAAGCGAGAGCCAGTCGGAAAGAACCATTTTACGGTGTGTCATCTTCGTGCGCTTCTTATCCACACGGTAACAACGGCATTCCATCGCAACGGCAAGTTCTTCCGCTCGCTTGAATGCCGAAGCGAACAGCGGAATCAGGAGCGGGATCAGAGATTTCGCCCGCTTGATGAGGTTACCGCTCGAAAAATCGGCACCGCGCGACTTCTGCGCGTTCATGATCTTTTCGGTCTCCTCCACCAGCGTGGGGATAAAGCGCAGTGCGATCGTCATCATCATAGAGAAAATATGCACCGGAATGTGCAGCTTTTCAAGAGGGGCAAGGAGACTTTCCAGCCCGTCGGTCAGGGAGATCGGCGAGGTCGTATAGGTCAGAAGCAGACTCGTGCCGATAATCAACAAAATCACGCGCAGGGTCATGAAAAATGCGCGGATCAGTCCTTCTTTGTAGATATGGATGATCCAGAAGGAGACGAGAGGATCCCCCGTACCGCGTGTCATCAGAATGTTGATGATCGTGGTGAAAATCAGGATAAAGAGGATCGGCTTGATCCCCTTGAAAATCACCGAGGCACGGATCCCCGAAATCGCCATCAGAAACGCCGTAAACAGTGTGACAAGCAGGAAAGCCATCGGTGTCGACGCCACAAAAACGGTGACGATAAATACCGTAGACAAAAGAATTTTCGTGCGGGGATCGAGTCTGTGCAAAAAGGAATTTCCCGGGAAAAACTGACCGAGTGTAATATCCGAGATCATCGTGTGCCCTCCTTCCGATAACGGAGGAGCGCATCACGCACGCCCTCAACGGTATAAAGTTTTCCCTCCAGTGGAATTCCCGCGGCGGTCAGGCGGTTTGCGATTCTCGCGACCTCGGGAACATTCAGCCCGATCTTCACCAGTGCCTCGGCGTCCGAGAAAATCTCGTCCACCGTACCCGAACGGTAAAGGTGTGCGTGACTCATCACGGCGACATTGTCGCAATAGTACGCCATGTCCTCCATGGAGTGACTGACTAAAATAACCGTCACGCCGTTTTTCTCCACATAGCGACGAAGACCTCCGAGGATCTCTCGTCTGCCACGGGGATCAAGCCCCGCCGCAGGTTCGTCTAGAATCAGCACCTCGGGGTGCATCGCCATCACGCCGGCGATGGCGACACGACGCTTCTGTCCGCCGGAAAGTTCAAACGGGGATTTATCCAAAAGGTCTTTGTCGATCCCGGTATACTCTGCCGCCTCCAGCACCGCCGCTTCCACCTCTTCGACGGAGAGTCCGCGGTTGCGGGGGGCAAAGCCGATGTCCGCACGCACCGTCTCGTCAAAGAGCTGATATTCCGGATATTGCATGACGAGTCCGACGCGGAAGCGTACTTTGGAAAGTTCTTTCGGCTTTTCAAAAATATCCTCACCGTCAAGGAGCACCTGCCCTTCCGACGGGCGGTAAAGACCGTTCAGAAGGCTGACGAGCGTCGATTTTCCCGATCCCGTATGTCCGATCAGTCCGGTAATCTTCCCGCTTTCAAAGCCGAGGGAAACATCGTGCAGTGCCTCGATCTCAAAAGGGGTTCCCCGTCCGTAGACATAGGAAACATGTTTTACTTCGAGTTTATTCATGAGAATTGTCCTTTGAAAGGAATTCGAGAAGTGCCGCGGCACATTCTTCTTCGGTCAGCGCCCCTTCGGGAATCTGCCAGCCGGCGGTACGTAGCTCGTGCAAAAGTTCTGCCCCCTGTGGCGCCTCAAGCCCCAGCGCGTGGAGCCTGTCTGCGTCGCAAAACACCTCTCGCGGCGTACCGTCGGCGGCAATGCGCCCGTCGTTCATGACGATCACGCGGTCGGCGCGTGCCGCTTCCTCCATATAGTGTGTAATGTGAAGTACGGTAATGTTCTCTTCGCGGTTCAGCTTTTCCATCAGCTCGACCACATCGTGTCTGCCGAGCGGGTCGAGCATGGAGGTGGATTCATCGAAAAGGATCATTTTCGGCTTCATCGCGAGAACGCCGGCGATGGCAACGCGCTGTTTCTGCCCGCCCGAGAGCTTATGCGGTGCATGGCGCGCGTACTCTCTCATACCGACGATGTCGAGCGCCTCGTCCACGCGACGGCGGATCTCCTCGCTCGGAACACCGAGATTCTCGGGGCCGAAAGCAACATCCTCTTCCACCACGGTGGCAACCAGTTGGTTGTCGGGGTTCTGAAAAACCATACCGACATCGCGGCGAAGATCATACATATCGTCTTCGGTAAAATTCTCGTCCGTGACATCCCGTCCTTCGATAAAGAGCTTCCCGCCCGTCGGCGTGAGAATCATATTGCAGAGCTTCGCGAGTGTCGACTTTCCCGAACCGTTATGTCCGAGGATTGCGACATACTCTCCGGCATGCACCGTGAAGGAAATATCGGTGACGGCGGGCGGCAGGTCGATCTTATCCGAGCCGTCGTCATAAGTGAAGGTGAGGTGTTCCGCGCGGATCATCTCTTCCCCTTGTTTCATCATAGCAATCTCCCATCTGCCGCCAGAGGACGGCACAAAAAGAAAATTCAGAAAACCACGCGGACTGAAGAGCCGCAAGGCAAACAAAGCCCGCTGTCTCTCACCGGAAGCCCAAGCTCGTCTGCCTCGCTTTTTCCCCCGAATGCAGAAGTAAGGCGCAGATCGGCGATATACTTCATCGTGGAGGCGGAAAGTCCCGTCGTATAGGAATTCAGAAGATAGAAGAGCGGCTTCTCCGACAGAACCTTTGCCGTCAGGGCGACAAAGTCGTCGATGTTCTCTTCGATCTTCCACACCTCGCCCGTCGGTCCCCTGCCGTACGACGGCGGGTCGATGATGATACCGTCATAGTGATTGCCGCGACGGATCTCACGCTCGATGAACTTCTTGCAGTCATCGACAATATAGCGGATCGGTGCATCGGAAAGCCCGGAGAGTGCGGCGTTCTCCTTTGCCGCGGCGACCATGCCGCGCGATGCGTCCACATGGCAGACCGACGCCCCGGATTTTGCCGCCGCGACGGTTGCGCCGCCGGTGTAAGCAAAAAGGTTCAGAACGCGGATCGGGCGCCCCGCATTTTCGATCAGAGAGCGGCAGAAATCCCAGTTTGTCGCCTGCTCCGGGAAAAGTCCCGTATGCTTAAATCCCATCGGTTTGATGCGGAAGGTCAGATCGCGGTAGGAGATGTTCCACGCCTCGGGGAGCCGGTTCTCGTTCCACGCGCCGCCGCCGGAGTGACTGCGGGTATAGCGGGCGTCGGCACGCCGCCAAAGAGGATTTTTCTTTTCGCTTTTCCAGATTACCTGCGGGTCGGGGCGAATGAGGCTGTATTTTCCCCACATCTCCAGTTTTTCCCCGTCCGAGGTATCGAGGACGGTATAATCTTTCCACTGATCACTGATCCACATCGTAGTATCTCCGAAAATTATCGTAAGTTAAAGTACTTTCCCATAGCGGAAGCCCTCGAGTTCGCATGGCAGATCGCAATAGCGATCGCGTCGGCGGTATCATCCGGCTTCGGCGGCTTTTTCAGCCGCAGAATGGAGGTTACCATGGCGATAACCTGCTGTTTTTCCGCATTTCCGTAACCGACCACCGCCTGCTTGACCTGCGGCGGTGTATACTCGCTGATTTTAACACCGAGCTTGTGTGCGGTACAAAGTATGACGCCGCGCGCCTCGGCGACCGCAATACCGGTCGTGATGTTGTTGGTGAAGAAAAGCTCCTCCACCGCCATCTCGTCGGGGCGATACTTATTGATGATTTCTTCCATATCGCACTGAATCTGAAGGAGTCGTGCCTCAATGTCGGTATGTGCGGGAGTACGGATCGCGCCATAGGCGATCGGACGCACCTGTCCGCGCACACATTCCAGCACGCCCCACCCGACAATGGCGAGCCCGGGGTCAATTCCGAGAATAATCACAGCGTATCTCCTTCCCCTAAAGTCCGGCAAAATTTCCGTTCTTTGCCGTATCCTAATAATTATAACATATTCGCCCGAAATAGTCAATATTTTCACCGGAATGTTCACGCTTTTTACGGAAAAAGTGAATTCCCAAAGTAAATTCCACAGTGGAATTTGAGGTGGAATTTACAT
>CALAFS010000087.1 GCA_937892405.1 uncultured Clostridia bacterium | reverse complement strand
CGTCGTTCGGTCCCATGTCGAGGTAGAGATAGACTTCCATACGGCGGTCATGGGTGTGGCAGGGCATGGTATTCCAGTTCGAGCCGACCTCGAGCTGGGTCAGACCCATCGCGAGCTGGCAGGACTGCATGACTTCGGGGTGAATGTACTGGTTGATGACGCGCTTGTTGCAGTCTTCGACCGAGCCGCAGGGCACCTTGCGCGCCTTGGTGATGTCGATCTTGACGGTGGGGTACTCCTTATGTGCGGGGCAGGAAGTGATGTAGAACTTCGCGGGGTTCGTCTCGTCGACACTGCGGAAGCGGAGGTCGCGGTGACCGCGTCCGACATAGATACCGTCGCGGGGGTTCATCTCATAGGTCTCGCCGTCGATGATGATGACGCCCTTTCCGCCGATGTTGATACAGCCGAGCTCGCGGCGCTCAAGGAAGTAGTCGGCGGCAAGCTCTTTGCCCGCCTCCAGTTTCAGCTCGAGCTTCACGGGCATCATACCGATAACGATGATACGGTCGGTATGGCTGTAAACCATGCGGATATTGTCCTTTGTGAAGAGGTTCGCAATGTGGAACTCCTCTCTCAGACGGTCGGTGGTATAATATTTGACATCTTTTGCGTTGGATGCGTCTCTGACTTCCATTCCTTTTTTCTCCTCTTTGATATAATTTCCGTAAATCTGAATCTGGGACAGGGCGGCAAAGGACAGCGATCCGTCCTCGAGCCGCTGCTGACGGAAGCCGGTGAGTTTCACCGTGCTCGTCTTTTTCTTCGGGAATTCAAAGGTCTGTCCGTCCTTTGTCCCGAGGAGGGTCAGAGGAACGCGCGACTTGTCCGAAAACTCGAGCGCCGCCTCTTTCCAATAAGTATCGTGCGGGAAATCCGCCCGCAGGTAAATCGTGACGCGGTCGACCTCGACCTCGGCACCGAAATCCACCTCATATTCAAGGTCCTCACGCAGTCCGCCGCCCCACGAATGGAAGGGATAATTGCCGTGCCCCGTGTTGTCGGTGACACCGTCGATGGCATTGCGCTCGAAGAAGCAGGGATCCTCACGCGTGACGAAGTTTGCCACGGCATGGGGAAAATACTTCGGGACATTGTGGCGGTCATGCGAATTCAGAGAGATCTCGCGCTCGCCGTAAATCTCGGCGTCGGAAAGCTCCCATGCACGCACACGGTGAGAGTCCCCGTCGAAGGTGCCGGGGGCATAACACGCGGCGCGCTCTCTGGCGGAGGGAATCGCAAACTCAAAGACCCCGTCGGGCAGATAGACAATCGAGGGGGCGAGGGTCGGAGCGAGCGCGAGCTTTACAAACTTTGCGCCGTCCGTCTCGAGGCGGAAATGATCTCCCGGCTCAAATTCACGGGTGAAGGTATCGTCGATCTCTTCCCCGTAGGCGCGGGCTTTCACTTCCCCGTTTTCGGAAAGCAATTTCAGGCTTAAAATGAAAATCACCTCTTTCTGTTATCTTCATCATACCATACCGGAAGGGAAAATGCAACCGTTTGGCGAAAATTTTTCCGTCCCGGATCACGCGCCGAAGAGCGCTTTTCTGCCGTCTTCGACGGTTTTGAAGTAGTAATCGCAGTTTTTGCGCATGAATGCCTCGATCTCGGGGACATCGTATGCCCAGCCGGCGGCGGCGAAGTCCACCCCCGCGGCGCGCGCCATATCATATCCCGGTTTCAGATCGTCGATGACGAGAATCTCGTCGGGGGCAAGAGAGAGGCGGCGCATAAGATCGAAGAGCGTGTAGGGACTGGGTTTTCTCTGTTCGGGCGGGAGGTCCCAGCCGTAGATGATGTCGGGCATCGGAAGATCGTTCGCCTTGTAATCGCGCTCGATATAATAGGAATAGGAATGGGAATCGACGGCGATCTTCCCTCCCCCGGCGCGGAAATCGCGGATCAGCTCTTTCATGCCGGGGAAAGCGAGGGGAATATGCGACTTTACATACTCGCCCCAAAACGCCTCCTCCTCGGAAAACTCCTCGGGGGAAAGTCCGACCTCCCCGCGGAAGAACTCGGTGACGCCGGGGTCAAAGTTCTTTCTGAAATAATCCTCGAGCGTATAGCGATCGGCGAGATGAGGCTTTCTGAGTTTCAGAAATTCGACAAAGCAGGGGTAATGAATGGTGGAGGTGCTGTTGACGACCGTGTCGTCGTGGTCGAGGACAAGGCACTTGTACTTCATCATTTTAACTCCAGAAATGTAATGTTTGGTGTGCAAATTGTGCAATCGGAGCGTTCTACGGTAACGCTCTTCCCATGGAAAAGGGATTCCCACTGTTCCTTATTTCCGCCGAAGGAAATCTCGCGAAGAGAGTCGCAGGCACCGAAAATGTCGTCGTCCTCGACGCTCGCAAGTCCCTTCGGAATGGCGATGCGCATAAGGGAGGAGCAGCCGGCAAAGGCGTCGAATCCGATCTCGCGCAGTCCGACGGGGAGGATCAGCTGCTTTAAGGAAGTGCACCCTTTGAAGGCGCGGCGTCCGATCTTTGTGAGGCGCCCGGGGAGGTCGACCTCGGCAAGGGAGCGGCACCCCTCGAAGGTGGATTCGTCGATCAGTCCCATGTTCGCCGAGAGTTTCGCAAATTCGAGAGCGAAACAGGAGGCGAAGGCATTGAACTCGACGAGGTAACAGCTGTCGGGAATCGTGATGTCATGGAGGTTGAAACAAAAGGCAAAGGCGCCGGCACCCACGGTCTCGAGCGACTCGGAGAGCTTCACTTTCGAGAGGGTGGCGCACCCTTCAAAGGTGCCCTCCCCGATGCGCTTCACGCTGTCGGGCAGGATCACCTCGGTGAGCGCGGGGCAAAAGGCGAACGCCTCGTCGAGCAGCTCGCGCACACCGAAACGGAAGGTGACCTTCCTTAAGTTCTTACACCCCGAGAAGGCGGCGGGTCCGACGATCTCGAGAGACTTCGGAAAGGTGATCTCCTCGAGATTCCCGAAATCGCGGAAAGCGTTCTCCGATATCTCGACGATCCCCTCGGGGATCTCCACCTTCCGATTCTCGGGAATGTCCTCGTAACTGCCGGAGAAAACGACGGTTTTCTCTTCTTCTTTTTCTTCCCTACCGGGGTCAATGTTGGTTTTGAAATCCATTTTTTCTTCAGATATGCAAAGTTTACTTTGCTTTATTTCAGTTTTGCAAGAGCGGCGGCGAGAGAATCGCGGGTTTCAAGATACTTCGCGAGCTTCGCACGCTCGGCTTCTACAACGGCGGCGGGTGCCTTTGCGAGGAAGCCTTCGTTCTTTAATTTCCCTTCAACGCGGGCGATCTCTCCCTCGCACTTCGCGGCTTCCGCCGTGAGTCTTGCGCGCTCTTTTTCATAGTCGATGACATCGGAGAGCGGGATATAGAGGTTGCCGGCATCGGTCGCAACGGAGACGGCGTCGTCCGCCGTATAGGAATCGGTGAGAATCACCTCCGAGACCCCGGCGAGCTTCTCGAGAATCTTCTCGGCGGTGCGGAAGGTGTCCTCGTACTTCGTGACAACGAAGAGCTTCGCCTTCTTCGACGGGGGGACATTCATCTCGGCGCGGCGGTTACGGATCGCGGCGATACAGCCGATGATACGGTCGACCTCCTCTTCCTCGGTCGGGAAGACAAGCGACTCGTCATAGACGGGATAGGAGGAGATCATGATAGAGGGCGTGTCGTGCGGCAGTGCCTGATAGATCTCTTCGGTGATGAAGGGCATATAGGGGTGAAGGAGTTTCAGAATTGCGGTAAGGACATAGAGCAGCACGCGGCGTGCGGTCGCCGCCTCCTTTGTCCCGCGCTCGAAGATACGGCTCTTCGCCATCTCGATATACCAGTCGCAGAAGAGATCCCATGTGAAGTCATAGATCTCGGAGAGCGCGATCCCGAGCTCGAAGTGCTCGATGTTTGCGGTGACCGATTTCACGGTACGGGAGAGGCGGGAGAGAATCCAGCGATCCTCGGGGGCAAGCTCCGAGAGATCGGGCAGAGTCGCGCTGTCCCCTTCTTCGAGGTTCATGAGGACGAAGCGCGAGGCGTTCCAGAGTTTGTTGGCGAAGTTGCGCGCCGCCTCCAGCTTTTCGTCGGAGAAACGCATATCGTTGCCGGGAGCATTGCCCGAGGCAAGAGCGAAGCGGAGAGCGTCCGCACCGTACCGGTCGATGATCTGCAAGGGATCAATGCCGTTGCCGAGCGACTTCGACATCTTTCTTCCCTGCGCGTCTCTGACCAGTCCGTGAATGAAGACGGTGGAGAAGGGTTTCTCCCCCATGTGCTCAAGTCCCGAGAAGATCATTCTCGCGACCCAGAAGAAGATGATGTCGTAGCCGGTGACAAGGACGCTCGTCGGATAGTAGCGGGCGAGATCCTCGGTCTTATCCGGCCAACCGAGCGTGGAGAAGGGCCAGAGAGCGGAAGAGAACCAGGTATCGAGGACATCCTCCTCCTGACGGACGGGGGCGCCGCACTTCGGGCAGGTGGTGATGTCGGTCTTCGAGACGGTCATCTCACCGCAGGCGTCGCAGTAGAAGGCGGGGATTCTGTGCCCCCACCAGAGCTGACGGGAAATGCACCAGTCGTGGCAGTTCTCCATCCAGTTGATATAGGTCTTCGCGAAGCGCTCGGGAGCAAACTTCACTTCCCCGTTCTTCACAACTTCCAGCGCGGGCTTTGCAAGGGGTGCCATCTTTACGAACCACTGATCGGAGGTCATCGGCTCGACCGTCGTCTTGCAGCGGTAGCAGGTGCCGACATTGTGGGAATAGGGCTCGGTCTTCACAAGGAAGCCCTGTGCCTCGAGGTCGGCGACGATCTGCCGTCTTGCCTCGTAGCGGTCAAGTCCCGCG
>CALAFS010000086.1 GCA_937892405.1 uncultured Clostridia bacterium | reverse complement strand
GCATGGGAGATCTTCTCACCTTCACCTATGGGGAAAGCGGTGAGTACCGCGGCACTTACCACCTCGCGGCATACTACGGCACGACCGACGCGGAGAATGGAAATCTGAAAGCGCTCCTCGTCCGCCTCGCGAAGTATTCCGCCGCGGCGAAGGCATACCGTAATTCCTTCGGAAAGTGAGGATATGAACATGAAAGTTTACAAAAACAAGTACGATTCTCCGAAAATCGAACTTCTTACTCTTGAGGACTCTGACATTCTGACATCCTCTCCCGGTGCCGACACCCCCGTCACCGACGAGGGCGGGGTGTGGAAGCAGGGGAGCTGATTTTCAGGGTGAGAGCGGGCGGAGAGAAAACTTCGCCCGCTCTCATTTTGGTATTGACATTTCTCTTTTCGGCGTGTACAATAGAGATACGCTTTGTTTTTTGATCGGAAGGCTTCCTCTTCCGATCTCTCCCGGGCGGCTGTCGTGCTCCGACGGTGTCCGGATCTCACTTTTCGGAGGACATCATGCAAAAGCCAACGGCAGGTACGAAAAACCCGACTTTTTCGGGTGAGCCGAGAAAAAAGAATCTCACGATCGGCTCCCTCTGCTTTCTTGTCTACACCGCCTGTTATATCGGGAAAAACATTCTCGGCTCGCTGATGCCGGCAATGCTCGAAGAGATGCCGGAGAGCGCCGAAGCGCTCGGCACCATGACGAGCGTCTTCCTCCTGACCTACGGTATCGGACAGCTGATCAACGGGCTGGTCGGCAACTTCCTGCCCGCCAAATGGATGGTCTTCCTCGGGCTGTCGGTGAGCGGCGGGCTGATTATGCTGCTCCCGACCGTCGGCACGGGTCCCCTCGGGTGCGTGCTCTTCGGAGTCTGCGGTTTCTTTGCCTCCATGCTGTACGGTCCGATCTCCGCCATGATCGGGGAAAATACCGACGACCGGGCGGCAAAGGCGATCCTGACCGCGCTGACCGTCGCGTCGATCCTCGGCTCCCTCGTCACCTACCTTCTCGCCTTCTTCGCCGCGATCGCCGGGGCGTGGCGCCCTTTCTTCTTCCTTGCCGGTGCCATCATGTTCGCGATCGCGGTCGCGTGGCTCCCGGTATGCACCCATCTTGAGCGGGCGGGAATGATCCGTCCGCATGACAAAAAGGCACGCGGCAGAGAAAATGCGCCGAAAAAAGAGTTGAAAGGCGCGCTGTTCACCGTCGGTTTCTTCTCAATGGTCGCCGTCACGATGCTCAACGGCATTATCCGCAATGCGACCTCCCTGTGGGTTCCCACCTTCCTTTCGGTATCGCTCGGCTTTTCCGCCGCGGAGACTTCCCTGATCTCTTCGATTCTCCCCGTCATTTCCATCGCGGGAACCTTTCTTTCCCTTGCGATTCTGCCCGTCTTCCGTCATGACGAAAAGGCGGAATGTCTCGCACTCTTTCTCTTTGCCGCCGCCTGCTTTGCGATCGTCTTCTTCGTCGGGGAAAGCGTGCGGATCCTGACGCTGACCGCTCTGTTTTTAGCGATGGCGGCGATGTACGGCGCGTGCAACATGATTTTCAGTGTGTATGTCCTCCGCTTCCGCGACTATGGCATTATCTCCGGTATGAGCGGATTTTTGGACTTCGCCTCCTACATGTCCGCCTCCCTTGCCAGTTTTCTCTTCTCCGCTCTGTCCGGGGCGGGCATGTGGTCGGGGATCGTGCTCGCGTGGACGCTCTCCTGTGCGGCGGGTGCCGTCTTCTCTCTCACCGCAAAAATCCATGCAAAAAAGAAATCCTGATCGGAAGAACATATAAAACCACCCGATATGCAACGCAAAGTTTGCATATCGGGTGGCTTTGTTTTCTATGACTGTCAGTTATACGAAAGTTCCCAGATACGGGAGAGGAGTCCGTTATAGGGAGAGCGC
>CALAFS010000085.1 GCA_937892405.1 uncultured Clostridia bacterium | reverse complement strand
TGTTCTCATACGGAAGCATCCCCTGAATGTTCAGATACCGGGTGCCGGTAATCAGATTCTGGCGGTTCGCGTTCTCTCCCGTCAGCTGATAGCCGATCAGGTGACAGCGATTGTAGAGATACTTACCGTCTACAATGTCGTATTTCACCGTGTGCCAGCCGCTCGGCTTTACCGAGCTGATACTGCCGCGCTCTTCGGTGGGCATGAGCTCTTTGCAGACATTGGCGAAAGTGATGCCGCATCTGCCGAGAAAATCCAGCGCGGCATAATTCTCAAATGCCTCGGTGGTATAGTCGCTCTCGGTAAAGAAGGGCTTGCCGTCGTTGACATTGACAAACGCCTTATCGGAAAACGCCGGCACAGCCGCCAAAATCGCCTCGGGATCAAAGGCGTCGACCGAGACACCGGAATCGGGGGTCTTGTCGTCCGGTGTCGGCGTATTATCCGAGGTCCCGGGGGTCGACGGATCTTCCGGTAGCGGAAGCGAGCACCCAGAAAGGAGGGTTGCCGCGACCAAAAGGAGGGCGAGGAAGGAGAAAAGTTTCGTCTTCAGTGCGTTCATACGCGGTATACCTCTTTCGTGATTTTCTCATGTGACGAGCCGACAAAGTCGGTAACGGACAGACGCTTTTCCGCTTTCAGCGGGACATCAAGCACGGCGTCTGACGGATAGGAGCGATTCCAGTGATAGACGATCAGAGTGTCGGCGCAGGAGAGGAGCGGCGCGACGGGAGGACATTCGACAAAAAAGACATCCTTTTCGCCGAGGTTCTTCACCTCGTCCCGCGTGATGACGGTATGAGGGACATCGGCGAGGATCGTCTCGGAAAATGCCTCGGCATAAAGCTGTCCGCCGTCAAGGTGCTCCGTGAGATCGCGGATCAGTTCCCTGTCACGGCTCTGCCTTCTGCGATTGAAGAGCATACCGCCCGCGTTGTCGATACATACGACAAGTTTCATTGTTTTTTTCCTTTCAAAAATAAAAAAGAGGGGCTGTCGGAGTCTCAAAGACCCGGGCAGCCCGTGCGATCAGTCAGCAAATACCGTGATCTTATTGGAGAGGATCTCCGTAACAAGGTCAACGACCCATGCAATCGCGTTACCGACACCGGTAACAAGGACAAGAATACCCGCGACGAGGGTGATGACATTTCCGCTCTCGAAGAAGCGAACGATGCGATACACGCCTCCGATGATGTACCCGAAGAAAATCTGAAGGAGGATCTTCGCGATTTTCGGCAGGGACTCGTACGCGCCGGTGATTGAACCTTTTTTAGCCATGAGAGAACTCCTTTACTGAAAAAATTTCTGATTACAGTATAGCATTTTCCCTGCACTTTGTCAATACCCGATACATAATTCTTTTTCTTTTGCGGCATACTGAACTCGGGGATCCGAAAACTTTGCGGTCGGACTTTTTCGGTGCCGGTTGCAGGGTTTACGGAATCTCCGATTTCTATAACATCGAAGAAATTCATGCCTTTTTGTGCCGCCGTGTGGCGGCAGAACGGAGATTATTATGACTGTCATGAATAAAATCGCGCTTCTAATTACGATCATCGGCGCGCTCAACTGGGGTTCGATCGGTTTGTTTTCCTTTGATATTGTCGCATGGATTTCGGGCGGTGCCACCACCGTTCTCGCACGGATTATCTATATTATCGTTGCGCTTGCGGGGCTTTGGTGCATTTCCCTTCTGTTCCACCGCGACAATGAAGTTGTCGAATCTCACGCCTGATTTTTCCCCGACTGTTCCGACTTTGTCCAAAGGGTCGCCGTGCCGTCCGCCGCTATGGACGGGCGGCGATTTTTATCGCGCGGGGGCGGCGGTGTGCATAAACTGAAAAAGAGGAGAAAATTCCCGCTTCCCCGTTTAGAACCGGAAGAAACGGTAAAAATATCTATGTAAAATTCAAGGAGGAGAAGAAAACGGGAGACATGCGCAAAGCGCGGTTTTTCCCGGGTACCTGAAATGAACATACGAAGAGGAGATATTTACTACGCCGATCTCAGTCCCGTGATCGGAAGCGAACAGGGCGGACTCCGTCCCGTTCTGATCGTTCAGAACGATATCGGCAACCGATACAGCCCGACGGTCATCGCCGCCGCCATCACTTCCCGCATGAGCAAGGCAAAGCTCCCGACGCATATTGATGTGATCGGCAATGACGCGGGGCTTGCCAAGGACAGCGTCATTCTGCTCGAGCAGATCCGTACCATCGACAAGCGGAGGCTGAAAGAAAAAATGGGACACCTCGACGACGGAACCATGCGCCATGTCGACGACGCGATTCAGGTCAGTTTCGGTCTTGACGGCGAGCGACGGCATGAGAGCATCGGGTGAATGTAGCGAATGCAGAATTAAGAATTAAGAATGCAGAATTGTGAATCAGAAATGCAGAAGTGAAATCTTCTGTCCCATGTCACAGCGGCACCGCAAACGGATTTTTATCCTCCGTTTGCGGTGCTCTTTTGTCATATCCTTCCAGCAAGGCACATAAGATGAAGCGTCCGGAACAAAAAATCCGAAGAAGGAAAAGCAGAAAGGAACATGCGTAAAATGAATACTTATCAGCCGGAAGGCATGCTGATCTCCACCCTCAGAAATCACGAATACATCTCCACAAAACAGGGGCTCGAAA
>CALAFS010000084.1 GCA_937892405.1 uncultured Clostridia bacterium | reverse complement strand
AATATGAGCGTCCACGATCGCGCGTAGAATCTTGCGCTTGCGGGGCGTCAGTCTTTCATCATCCAAAAGTCTCACCTCACTTTCTTCATTTTAGCACTTGAAGTAGTAGAGTGCTAATCTCTTATGCCTATAATATAGCCCTTTTTCCCCCTTTTGTCAAGGGTTTTTTCAAAAAAAGTTGTGAATTTTTTGTGAATGTTCGCATGCCGAACCGGAAAGTGCTAACGGGCAGGGGCGATGCGCGACGCAAAAGCGCGATCCCCGTCGTTTGCTGTCTTTCGCCTGTCTGTCGGTGTCTTATTTTATATATCCGGGGATTTCGTGCCGTTTTCTGCATTTTTGGTATCTCTTTTGCGCTTCTTTTCACATTTTTCCCACTTATGACCGAACGCGGTGAGAAACCGGAAAAGAGAGGAAGAACAGGCGCTCGCCTTTTTTCTTTTTCCTTCCCGGTATCTTGACATTTACCTACCTTTTTATTATAATAGAATTTGTCAGGATCGGTCGCCGGGAGAGGGACGCGACTTTTGCGAAGCTCTCTTCAAGCAGGGAAATGCGGTGGAATTCCGCAGCAACAGCCATTGCCGTGACGCGGGAGCAGTCACCCGCCCAGTCGGAAGGCCTGTCGACCGTGACTTTGGCACACATTCCTTGGGCAAACGGAGGAAAACCAAAGGGGGACACGCGCGCTGTCGGAGGAAATTTTCACCGACGGCTCCCTACGCGCACCCTTTTGATGGAGGCTTTTGGCGTCTGCCCTTCGACAGATGCGAAGCCCCATCTTTCTTTTTGTCGGAATGTCTCATTCTTTATCTTTAACAAAGGAGACAACACATGACAAAGCAAAAGAACACCGGGCGGTTACTCGCCGTCCTCCTCGTCATCGCCATCGCGCTCTGCGCGCTCGCGTCCTGCGGGGAAACCAGCAAAAACGGGTTTGTTACCCTCGTGATCGGCACCGAGACCCCGACCGAGTATAAGGTCAACATGGACAAGGTCGAGGGGACGGACGGGCTTCTTTCCGTTCTCGCATACCTGAAGGCGGAGAAAGGTCTGAACTATGCCGAGAACGGCGGCTTCCTCACCGAGGTCGGCGACCTGAAGCAAGGGGACAATCTTTATATTTACCTTTACACCTCGGTGGAAGAAGACTTCGATGTCACGGAGTATAAGACCACGGTGGAGTACGAGGGTATGACTCTCACCTCGTCGGGCGTCGGTGCGAAGGATATGCACATGACGGACGGTGCCGTGATCTATGTCGGCACCATCAGCTGGGGTTAAGTGAGAGGGCGCGGCACATCACTTGCCGTGCGAAAAATCGCTCTCGTGGGAATGATGGCTGCCATTCTCACGGGAGGAAAACTCGCACTCGCGGTGATTCCGAATGTGGAGGTCGTCACTCTCCTCTCGGCGCTTTACGGTTATGTCTTCGGGTGGCTCGGTGTCGCCGCGATCCTTGTGTTCGTATCGGTCGAGCCTCTGATTTGGGGTGTTGGCACCTGGGTGATTACCTACTATCTCTATTGGCCGCTTGTCGGCATGGTGTTTTTGTTTCTCTCCCGCCTCGGCGTCAGACGGCGCGTGCCCCTCACGGCGAGCGCGCTTTTGCTCGTCGTTTGGTTCGGCGTCCTCAGCTCCCTTGTCGATGTCGGGCTGTTTACCGGGTATTATGAGGATTTTTTCCGACGCTTCGGTATTTATTATGCCCGCGGCATCGTGTTCTATCTCGTCGAGCTCGCATGTAACGCGGTGCTCTTTCCGCTTCTTTTTCCGCCACTTGCGCGCGTGCTATATGATATAAAAGGAAGATTTTTTCCGTGCAGGGAAGAGAAGACGGCAAAACCGGAAAAAGATCCGAGAGAAGAATAAAGGCAATCCGTTGTTTTTTGACGGACTGCCTTTTTTGCATGCCCTGTCCGAAGGTTGAATAATTTAGTCAGTTACGATTTACTAAATCGTAACTGACTAAATTTCATAAAAAGGGTTGACAGACGGAATTCCGTGGGGTATAATGAAGATAAAAGACAGGAAAAACGAAGACGGGAGGGAACCCCTATGTTCATCGGCAGAGAGCGGGAGCTCGAAATGCTGGGTCGGCGCTATCATTCCGGGAAATTTGAATTTGTTGTAATTTACGGTCGTCGCCGCGTGGGAAAGACCGCGCTGATCGACGAGTTCGCGAAGGGAAAAGATGTTATCTTCTTCACAGGAGTGGAGAGCAACGAAAAGCAGAATCTGGATAACCTTTCGGCGAGCATCGCGGAATACAGCACCGGGATACCGACCGGCTCCTCTTTTCCCACCTTTCAGGCGGCGCTTGAACATGTCTTTGCCCTTGCCGAGGAGCGGCGGGTGGTGCTTGTCATGGACGAATATCCCTATGTGGCGCGCGCGTCGGGGAGTCTTGCGTCCACGCTTCAGCTTCTGATCGACCGCAACAAAGATACCTCAAAGCTCTTTTTGATCCTCTGCGGATCTTCGATGTCGTATATGGAAGATCATGTGCTGGCGTACAAGGCGCCCCTTTACGGCAGGCGCACGGCACAGCTTAAGGTGGAACCGTTCGACTTTTTTGAAGCACAGCGGTATTTTTCGCACCTGTCCGATGAGGACAAAGCGCTGGCATACGGGATCGTGGGCGGTACGCCGCAATATCTCGGGCAGATCGACGACCGCCTTTCCATGGAAGACAATATCAAAAACCTCTATCTGAACCCGACCTCCGCGATATTTGAAGAGCCGCTCAATCTCTTAAAGCAGGAGGTCAGAGAACCCGCCATCTATAACGCCATCATTACGGCGATCGCCTCGGGGTGTTCAAAGATGAATGAAATCTCGACGAAGATATCCGAAAATACCGGCGTTTGCGCGTCCTATATCAAAAATCTCATCGCGCTCGGCATTGTCAAAAAGGAGTCGCCTTACGGCGAAAAGCCGGGGAGAAAAACGATCTATTCCGTCGGGGACAACATGTTCCGCTTCTGGTATCGTTTTGTTCCGGAGAACGCATCCGTCATCTCCCGCGGCGCCGCGGATCTTGCCTATCGGCGGATTGCTCCGGAGCTGTCCGCTTATATGGGCGGCGTGTTTGAGGAGATCTGCCGGCAGTATCTCTGGCGCCTTCTTCTGGCGGGGGAATGTGTCGTGAATTTCAGCGACATCGGGCGCTTCTGGGGAACCAATCCGAAGACGCACAGGCAGGAAGAGATCGACATTATGGGTGCGGATCGCGGGTCGGTTCTGCTTTGCGAATGTAAGTGGACGGGCGAGAAGGTCGACGCCGGCGTTCTGGAGACATTGACCGCGCGCAGTGAACTGTTTCATTACAAAGAGACGCATTTTTATCTTTTTTCCAAGTCCGGATTTACAAAGAGTTGCGAAAAGGCGGCAGCGGAGAGAGGGAATGTGACGCTGATCTCCTACGCGGATATGCTCTGCCGATTCGGATAATACAAAGTCTATGGCACCGCACGGATTCTTCTTACCGAAAGTCCGGGCGGTGCCCTTTGTTTTCCGTCGGAAGCAAAACGCGAAGTGTAGAATATTCCATCTTCATAGAATAGGATATAATAATACATCAAAAAACACGGAAAATCCGAAAATAGCAAAAATATAGGATAGAATTTTCCATTTTCGCGTGAGTTGACAATGGACTTGTCGGGGAAAGAGGGGTATACTGGAGATAACATACGGGCGTGCGCCTTCACGGAAAGAAGAGAATTTTCCACGCCCGGAAAGAAAGAGGACAATGTATGAAGAGACGGATCCTTGCCTTTCTTCTGTGTCTCTCCCTTCTGCTCCCCGTGTTCGCGGTGCTTGCTGCGGCGGTAGAGCCGGAGGAGGCACCGACGCCGATGGCGGCGTTCGCGTCGGAGCACATCGACGGAAAAGTGCTCCGCGACGACGGGACGATCGGAATTCCCGTAGAACTGAATACTTATATCAAGGGCGGCGACGCGAAGAGCGCCACGGAAGATACGGCGAGTATCTTCTATGTAATCGGGACGAACACCGAGCGCGTCGGCACCGACTCCGACGAGGAGATCATCCGCGATCTTCTCGATGAGGGGTACCTTGTCACCGTGGTGGACTACCGCGACAATGCCGCGGCGGTTTCGCCAGCGCTCGACTGGAGCCTGCAAAAGCTCCGTCTCGACGCGGTGAACAACGGCACCTATCTCGGCGGGGCAAAGCACCATGCGGTGCAGAATTACATTCTGCCTGCCGGCTACCGGATTGTGCGGAATCTCGAGTATTTCGATATCGAGGCAGAGACGAACCCCGCTGTCCTCGACTGGATCGTCAAGATCTGGAACGAGGATTTCACCGACCGCCTCGGCGAGACGGACACGGTCGATAAAAACGGCAACGCCTGCAAGGTAAAGGATATCGTCGCGGAGACGATCGACGACTGCCGCAACAAGGACGGCACGCCCCTTGATCTGAAGCTGCGCATGGACTTCATCTACCCCTCGAACCCCGATCACGAGGTGCCGGTCATGTGCCTTTCCTCTTCCTCGGAGGACAGAAACGGCAACTGGATGCGCGACATCCGTCCGCATATGACGGGCTTCCTCTTCGCGGGATATGCCGGCGTCACATGGGATCATGTGTATGTCCCGATGGCGCGTTATGATCATTACGGCTATTTTGAGGACACGCAGAACTATGACGCCCACACCCTTCAGCGCCTGATCGGCGTGAAGGCGCAGACGGCGGCGGTGCGCTTTGTCCGCTATATGGCGAATGCGGATCATGAGACTTACCGCTTCGACCTCGACCGCTTCGGCGCGTTCGGCATGTCGAAGGGCGGGTATGTCTACCTCCTCGGCAACAAGCACCCCGAGACTTTCGCCGAGCTCTGGAACCTCGCAGGCGACGCCGATGAGACAAACGGTGCGCAGAGATGGCTGACCTATGAGGGCGGTGCCCGCGACGGTGAGACGATCCCCTCGAATGTGCAGATGGTCTATGCCGCTGTCGGCAACGGGGAAGAGTGGTGCTCCGAGGACTTCGCACCCACCTTCTCGTCGCAGGGCGAGGACGACGGCGATGTCTCCGTGAACTCCTACATGGAGAGACTCCGCTCGAACAGCCGATATTTCGATATCCCCTATCTCGGCTTCACAATGCCCGATGTCGGGCACACCCTGATCTATGGGTACAGCAAGAAATATCAGGTGGATATGTACCGTGCACTCTTTGATTTTGCAAACTATTATTTGCAGGATGCGAACGCCGTGTGCGAATATATCACGCCGATCGACGGAACGCAAGAGGTTCCGACCGACGGGAAAATCACGCTGAAATTCACAGGTCCCGTCTCCCGTTATGAGATTTCCGAGAAGGTGAGAGTCATCGACACCGTCTCGGGCACCGATGTCACGGGCGAGTGGGAATGTGAGCTCGGACGCACGAGCTGGACATTCACCCCCTACGACATGCGGGGCGGCGTCGAGCATATCGTGTATGTGCCGCGCGACCTCCTCGCCGAGAACGGAAAGCCCCTTGCCGCGGCGAAGGCGGTGCGCTTCGTCACCCTCTCCGAGAGCACGACGGACGCCTCCGACGCCTTCTCGACCTCGGGCGACATGACGCTCACGAAGGGCGAGGGCGACACCTCGGGTGTTTATATCGTGATGCCCGTGACCGATCTCTCGGACTCCACCTCGGAGAGCCTCCGTTTCTCGGTCACAAACGACGCGTACAACCGCGTTGCGGTCTATGCCGTCAAAGAATATAATGAAGAGAATCCCGCCGCCTCGGTGCGCGGGGAAAAGCTCGGCACCGTGAACATCGGCGGCAAGGGCGAATATCGCTTCGATGTCAGTGATTATCTTGCAACCCTCACCGAAGGAGCGCGCGCCGTCTTCTATCTCGAGGTCGAAAAGACGGTCGGCGAGTCCACCGTCCTCTCGCAGGATTTCGAGAAGGATTATCTCTTCCGCATGACGAAGTACACCTCCATGTCGGGAGCGGAAAACCACACGGCAGGCGGAGGAAAATCCGCCGCGACGACCTACTTCTCCGAGTCGATGATCCTCTTCCCCTACGGTCTGAGTGCAGAGGACTTCGGGCGCAGGTTCCGCGTCTCCTTTTGGATCAAGCCGACGGCGGATCGCGCCGTCTTCGCGAGAATCCGCACAACGGCACACGCGCAGTCAACCTATATGGATCCCTGCGATACGACCTATACCCCTCTTTGGGATCTCACGGTCGGCGAGTGGAACGAGGTTTCCTTTGATTATGCGATCAACGATCCCGACTATGTCAGAGCGGGTATTCAGAAGGTAGGCCTTTACATCATCAAGAGCGGCGCGGGACTGCGGGAGAACCGCAGAACCATGGATTCCGAGAGCGAGACGGTGGATACCGAGATCATGTACATCGACGACATCGTCCTGACCGAGATTGTCACTCCCGTGACGATCGGTATCTCCGGCACCGACGGGGCGAAGCCCGGACTTGTCACGCACCCCTCGAAGAAGACGGATGCCGCGGGCGGACACTACGGCATCGCCAACGGCGAGGACGCCGACAAGACCCTGCCCGCCCTCACCGTCTCCGGCAGAGCCGAGAGCGAGAAGGGTGCCATGTATAAGAAGGTGTATGCGAAGCTCTCGCTTGACGCCTACGACATCGAGGAAACCGCCTCCGTCACGATCCGCGTGAAGAACGCGAAGTTCGGCAACCTCCTCGTTTACGGCGTCGCCGACATTGCCGAGGCGGCGGACTGGTCGGCGGACAGCATGAGCTGGTACAGCGCCCCCGCGAATGACAGAAGCGGCGCGGCGGTCGACCCCGAAAAGGTATACGGCGGTGCCCCGATCGCAAAGATTGCGGTGCTCGGTACCGGTCTTTATACCGTGAATGTCACCGAATACGCCCGCGCGATCCGCGCGGCGGGCGGCAGCGTCGGCACGCTGATCTTCGTCTCGGATACCCAGCCGGGCGGGACGGTCATCACCGACGAGGACTTCAACGACTATGTCGTGGACTTTGACATCACCCGCGCGGGAGACGCAAAGGAAGCGCTCATCAGCGCGGCGGAGAATTACCCCGACGGGGAAGGCTATTCCTATAAATTCCTTTCCGCGAAAAATTACGACCGCGTCAAATTCGATGTCGCCCGTTTCAAGAACATGACCCGCGCCGACATCGGCAGACGCTTCCGCGTCACCTATCAGATGAAGGCAGACAAGACAGGTACCTTCACGAACATCATCGTCAACCGCCCCGAGACTTACGGCGACATGCAGCTTGAGAGAAAGAGCTATGAGACGGCGGGCGTCTGGCAAGAGTATTCCTACGACTTCGAGGTCACCGACAAGCTGATCTTCGCCGACACGACGGGGACGATTCTCGGCTCTTACTTCGGCATCTGCTTCGATAAGATGGGTGCCCGCGCCGAAGGCGGGGAAGAGGATGTCACCGTCTACATCGACAACATCCGCGTGGTCGAGCTGTCGAGCGACGACATTTCCTTCGAGTTCGTCGGCGGAAAGAAGCTCACTTCCTTTGCATACACCCGTCCCGGCGCAACCAATGAATATACCGAAAACTTCGACACGACGACAAGCATCACGACGATTCCCGAGTCGACGGGCGACGGTCCCTCCTCCTCGTGGGCAATTACGAGACGGGGATTCGGTAACTTCACGATTCAGCCGGCAACCTGGGCAAACCACACGACAGGCGGCAAGGGCGGCGCCTATACCTCAAAGGTCAACAGCGCCGACGCCGTGATCCTCTTCTATAACCTCATTACCCCCTATTACGGAAGCACTCTCACCGAGTTCGACATCGGGCGGCAGGTGAGCGTCTCCTTCTGGTTCCGTTCGAGACAGACGGGAAGTTTTGATCTGACGGTTTCCAACTATACGAAGGCGAACGAAAAGAGCTACGCTCCCGTCTCGACCGAGACGATCGACGCGGCGTGGTCGTGGAAAGAGTATACCTACACCTTCACCGTGACCGCGGAGATGGTGCGTGAGAACGCCGCGCTTCTCTGCCTGCGGCTGAACGGCTTTGCCGATTATTCGGGCACGACCTCGACCGAGTGCAACCTCGACGATATTCACGCGACGGTGTCCGATGCGAAGGTCGAAAACCTTCTTCCGATCCGTTATGAGGACTTCTCCCGCTTCGCTCCCGCGAGCGGCACTTCCGGCGCCGCGTGGCCGACGACGAATGTCGACGACGCGCTGAATGAAAGCTACGGCGTCGTCTGGGCAGGCACAAATACGCAGACCGTAAATTACAGTGGCGGTCAGAACTGGGCGGATCATACCCAGTTCCTCGGCGGCACCGCGAAAGCGGGACTCCAGTTTTGGGGAGAGCTTGTTTCCTCGCAGATCAAGTTCTACAACATGATTACCCCCGTGAGCGGAAACACCCTCACCGAGGCGGACATCGGACGCTCCTTCCGCTTCTCCTTCTGGCTCCGCGGTGAGCAGACGGGCTCCTTCCGTCTCGCCGTCACCTCGAAATCCCTGAACGCGAATACCTTCACCACAAAGTCCGAGCCCTACACGGTCGACACGGCGAACACATGGAAAGAGTATGTCTATGAGTTCACCGTTACCGAAGAGATGGTGAAGAACAGCGCCGCCCTCCCGACGCTCTTCCTTGACGACGGTTGGGATCGCACAAACAGAGCGCATGTCTACATCGACGATCTTCTTTGCTATGAGCTTCCGAGAGAGGCAAAGGAGCCGACCTTCCGTTACAGCGAAGATTTCGAGAATCTGACCTCTGTCGAGTGGACAAATACAAACGGTCCTTTACATTCTACGCGTGCTTTGACCTACGGCGGCTTTGAAGCTGTGGCAGGCGCCGGCGTCTCTCTTGTCAGCGAGACGGACGGAAACAAAGCCGTGAAGATCCATTCCAACAAGATTTACAACCGCGTTATGCTCTACAATGTCGTCTCTCCGCGCTATCGCACCGAGGCGACGGGACTTCAGAACAGCGTGCTGTCTTCGGACGATCTCGGGCGGCAGTTCCTTGTCACATTCCGTCTGAAGAGCGAAAAGGCGGGCAGCTTTGATGTCTCTCTCACCGCCTATACGACGGGAGATACGAGCTATACCGAGAAGGTTACGCTCTCTTATACGACCCCCGGCGAGTGGCAGAGCTTCTCCTATCTTGTCACCGTCAACCGCGCGATGATCGAGAAGAACGCGGGACTTGTCACGCTGACCTTCGCGGGCTTCGGACAGAACGCGAACGGTTCGGAATTTGCCGACATTTTCCTTGACGATGTGACCTCGACCGAGTTCGCCGCGAGCGCTTCTTACCGTGTCCCCGTGAGCGAGGCGACCGCAGTCTCGAACCGCCCGACTGACGGCACCCTTTCGGTCGACCGCACGACGGCGGGCGAGGAAACTCTCTTCGGTATCCGCAAGGCGTATCTCGCCTTTGCGAATCTCTCTGCCTCCCACGCGAACCGCGCGGAGCTTGTCCTCCGTATCACCGAAGCGGAAGGACAGACGCTGAAGATCTACGGACTGCCGAAGGCGCTCGCCGACAGCATCACATGGAACACCGCTCCCGCGAACCGCTACGACGAGGGCGTCGACCTTGCGAAGATCTATGGCGGTAAACCGCTTGTCACCCTGACCGCCGAGGTCGGGGAGCACCGTCTCGATGTGACCGAGTATGTCCGCGCGATGGGCGGATACGCCGCCTTCGTCGTCGTGACGGAAGACGCGGGCGGGAAGGAATACCTGCACGCCGACTTCTCCTCGGTGGAACTCTTCGCCGGGGTAGATTATCTGACCGATGACTCCCTGACCCTCTCCGACGGCGTCGGCAGAGTGAGCGGGAAGAGCATCACCTTCAAAAATGTCTTCGGCGGCAGAGGCAAGAGCGTGCGCGCCGGTCAGGAGTATCTCATCACCGTGAAGGTGAGCGCCACGACGGCGAAGCTCTTCACCCTCGCGGTGGACGGCACGGCTGTCATGACACAGGTGAACACTGCGGACGGCACGCTGACCCTCCGCTATACCGCCACCGCGGAAGACGAGGCGGCAGGCGTCTCGTCCCTGACGGTCTCTGCCGATACGGCGGACTTTACCCTCGACGAGCTGGTCGTCGCGGATACCTCTCTTGTCACGATAGAGGAGGCGACGCTCTCGGTTTATGAGGCGATCCGCCCGACCCTTTCCGCCGACGACTTCGCCGCGAAGTCGAACATCACCCTTTCTTCCGACTTCGGCTATAACTTCTATCTCCCCGTCGCCCCCGGACTTTCGGCAGAGGTGGAGGGCGAGACGCTCGACATGACCTCGCCCGAGATTCTCGACATCGACGGCAGAGCCTATGTGAAGATCCGTCGCGACCTCGCGGCGAAGAACGGTGCCGACATTCTGCACGCCACCGTCTCCTTCACCGCCGCGGAGGGGACACGCACCGGTACCTACGCGCTCTCGATCCCCTCGTATGCGAAGAGAGTCACCGCCGGCGCGTATGACGATACGACGAAGGATCTCATGCGGGATATGCTCTCCTATATCGAGGCGGCTCTCGCCTACTTTGACACCTCCTCGGAGGAGAAACTTGCGGCGATCCGCGAGATCATCGCGGAAGACTACAACGCGGCTCTCGACGCCGCGTCGGTCGGACTCACAGAGGAGAACGCCGTGAGCCGCGATACGGGTAGCGCGCTCGATACCGTGTGTCTGCACCTCACCTCGACGCCCGCTTTCGTCTTCTATCTGAAAGAAGGAAAGGCGTCCCTCGCGAAGTCCTTCCGCTTCTCCTCGAAGAGCGGCGCACCCCTCACGAGCGAAATCCGGGTCGCCTCCGACGGCAGAACCTACCTCGAGGTCACGACCTATGCCTACGGCATGGGCGATACCCTGACCTTCACCTATACCGATGAAGACGGGAACACGCAGAGCGGCGCCTACCACCTCGCATCGTACTACCTCGGCATTGCCACCGATGAGGCGGGCATCACCGAAGCGGCGAAGGCAAAGCGCGAGGAACTTGCCACCCTGACGCTTCGCCTTGCAAAGTATTCCGCCGCGGCAAAGGCGTACCGCACCGCCGTGGCCTCGAAGTAACAGAAAGAGGTGAAAAGAATGAAAAAACAAACCATCATTTACAAAAAGCACTACCATGCCCCGGATATGACCCCTCTCCTCGCGGAAGAGGGGGATATCCTCACCGCCTCGAACCTCGACGGAACCGAAACCCCGCTCGAAAACGAGAGCGGCACCTGGCGCACCGAATAAAAGGGCTGTCGCATTAAAATCAATCCTTTATTGCAGATGAAAAATGACCGGGAATCAAGAAGATTTCCGGTCATTTTTTGAATGTCTTGCGGGATGTTCGCCCTTTACGCGTTTGCTACGACGGGCGGATCTTGGGAGCACGAATGTTTTACGCGTCCTCTCTTTTACGGAGAATTAGGCGGAAGCGCGCATCTTCCCCGTACCAGAACGGGAAATTGGTGTTCCATTGATTGTTGTAAAGTTCAAAGGATACGGGCGCATGCTCGGGCGGGAGCTTGTCGTCGTGGCACCAGATACCGGAGCCGAAAGAGACAAGTGCACAGTCAAGCGTCTCGATCTCGAGCCCGCCGATCCTGACACCGAAGTCGGTGCCGTGAAGTGCCCGCCCGCCGTGCGACACGACATCGCGGGGGTCGATCCATTCTCCGAGCTTGCGCACGCTGTCCGCTCCCTCCGTCAGGGGGTGTTCCACCGTGAGGGTAATCCCCTCCGGAATCCGGGAGGCAGGTTTTTCAAACCAGGCAAAATCGGCATACAGGCTGTCTTCCTTTGCCGTCAGGGTGAGCGTGAAACGCTTCGGACAGCCGAACCGTTCGGAGAACATCGGATCGCAATGCGAAAAGATTCTGAACGTATCGCCCTCTCTCAGGACGCGGTCGGCGACACTGCCGCACGCCATGTGACAGATCCCCGCCTTTTCGAGTCCCTTTTTGGCGAAGTCGTCATAGCCCCACGGCAACCGATCCTTGCCGTACTGCTCGCAATAGCGCAGGGTGTCCGCTGCGTCATAGACGGTGTACCGGAGGGAAAAGAGACGCACGGTGTCGGGGGCTAAAGTCTCCCCGTCCTTTTTCAGTCCGTAGATCGCGCCGTCACCTCCGATGCGGAAGGTGAAGGCACCGAGGCGGATCTCGCTCCCGATATACATCGGGCAGGCAACCGGTATTTCCTCTCCGTCCCCGGAGGGCATTTCCGTTTTGTATTCTTCGACCGCGCGCCGTGCACCCTCCCGATAGACGGGCGAGAGTGCGTCGATCGCCGCCGTCAGATAGGCTCTCTGTTCCTGCCATGAAGACTCGCAGAAACGGTAGTTCGGCAGAGCGCGACACGCATCGAACTCCGAACGGAGGTAGTGTCCGTCGTCATGGAGATAGCGGGCGTTGCTCACGCCGCAGGTGTGCTCTCCGACGAGCAGAAGAGAGGGATATGCCCGCAGGCGCTCCTCTTCGGGAAGGGTCTTCAGATATCGTAAAAGGGCGCGGAAGCCGGACTGCTTTCCCGGGTCGGACTGGTATCCGTGTGCCCATGTGTCCCCGATCTCGGAGGTGACGACGGGCAGCTCGGGCGCCGCCTTTTCGAGCAGTGCCGCCGCCTCGTTCAGTGTCCCCGCGTGAATTTCGGCGCCGGGATATTGCTTTTCGAGCGCGAGATAAAGCGCGTCGACCTCTTCTGGCGTCTGCGGTCCCATGTTGTCATTCGTCATAGCGAAGTACAGAAGGGTGTCCGTACCCGGGAGGCGGATCATCTCGCCGTAGGTTTTGTCATAGATCACCGTGACGGACTCTCCCGTCGGTGCCGCCCAGCGGAAGATATTCGGGACATCGGGGACGGCGCTGAACGGGTTGACTCCGACATGCAGAAGGGAAATGCCCGCCTTCGCGAGGAAGGGTACCACGGCGCGCGTCATTCCGGGGACATCTGTCGCTTTTGCCGCCGTCGTGTGCTTTCCGAACCGAGAGTCGAGTCTTTGAGAGATCGTCAGACCGTAGGCATACAGATCTGCGTCCATCATCTCGGCGTGCATGGTCATCGGCAGACCGTGCCATGCAATGTACCCTTTGCGGATCGCGTTTTCCATTCTGATCCTGTTCGCGTCCGACGAATGTAAAAAGCGGTCGATCAGCCAGGCACCGGTCGTCCAGACGAATTTTCCGTTTGTTTTCTCGGCGAGATCGAGCGCGTGCGGGATCATTTCGTCCATGTAGTGCGCTTCCACCCGCGCAGCAAGGTCGGTATATCCGAGGTCGAGATGCGTTTTGAAGACGATCAGAATTTTCATGGCAATCTCCGTTTTACAAAATAAAAGTCGTAAGTTCTGCCCCGTTTCCCGCGAAACGGGGCAGTCCTATCGTGATAAGAATCTTCTGACGGTATGATAGCATGATTTTTCTTCGTTGTCAATTGTTTTGTCTGAGATTCAAAGGAAATTTCGGATTTATTTTCCCGCGCTCAGAGCTTTTCCGTTCCGGCGTCGGTCAGGTAGCGCCCGCACTCCGCCTCGAGCGACTGCCATACGGGGTACGCCGCGCCGTGTTCGTCGAAGAAGTGCTTCAGATCGCGGTTCAGCGCACTCATCTCATCGACCGCACTCATCGCGTGGTCGGAGGCGCAGATTTTGCCGAGGCTCGTCGCACACATGAGTTTGAAGAAGCGCAGACAGGTCTTCCGGTATGCGTCACCCTCGAACTCTTTGTCCTCCTCCGGCAGGATCTCGTGTCCCGCGTTTTTGATGGCGCGGTAGCCTTCGATGTTCGCATCGATCATGCGGTTAAAGTACGCCGTGTTGCCCTTCAGCTTTTTCAGGTTGCCGTCCGTTTTGTAGCAGGCGAACGCCGCCGGCATGACAAAGGCGGCATGGCAGAGCAGATAGTCTTCCATGTTCGGCTGATAGACGACCTTGAACTTCGTCCCGTCGAAGATCTCTCTGACGAGCAGTGCGTTGGTGGGCGCACCGGGAAGCTGTCCGATGGTGACCTTCTTGAGATCGACCGACGCCACGCGCGAGCGCTCGCGGTCGCGGCGCCCCGCCGAGAGGGAGAAGGCGAAGAGCACATTTTTCCCGGGCAGGGAATCGGAGAGCGCCCTCGCGCGCACATTGTTGCCGACGAAGACGATGTTTTTCGTCGGATTTTCCCGCAGGGTCGGGAGGATTCCGTCGATCTGCGTGTACCGCACGACGACAAAGATCACATCGTAGAGATCCTCGGGTTTCAGCTCTTCCGTCACGGGGACGCGGGTGACCGACACGAAGGGCGAGAACTTGTCCTTGATCCGCAGTCCGTCCTTGCGGATCGTCTCTCCCCATTCTCCCCGCGCGAGCAGGGTGACATCCTTTCCGGCACGGAAGAAGTTCCGCGCCATGTTACAGCCGAGCACACCGGCACCGAAGATTAAGATTTTCATAAAGCCCTCCATTCGCCGCCCCAGACGGCATAAAACAATATGAGATGAAAAAACAAAACCGGGTTGATTTGCCGTTAGCGAAAGCTAACCGATAGGGAATCAAAAAGCCGCAAAGCGGCAGGGAAAAGAAACGCAGGGGTTCTTTCGGATTCATTATAGCACAGACAGTCTCATTTTTCAATAGGGAAAGAGAAAAGAAACAAAAAAGCGCCTTTGGCGCTTTTTTGCGGAATCGGGAAGTTGAAGCGAGTTGCGGGTGCTCCTTTTGGATCGAATATCGAAAAAAGTCAAGAATCTTCGTGCCATCATTAAGTGTGCAACTCGATAGGCGCAAAGTGACAGATTCCGCAGCCACGCGATTTTTTTGTTTTGGAAAGTAGAATAATCTCAATTTTATTAGAAAAACTTGATTAATTTTTACAAATGTGATATACTATTTGTGCTAATCTGGCTTTAGGGTGAAAAAGATGCTTATTTTTTTAGGAAGCTGTACAATGCTCGTTTACCTTATGCTTGGTGAAACAAAATTCCGTTTGTAAAGGGCAAGGCAGTTTAGCAACTTATGTTTTCGCTTTTTGAGCGTTGACTCAGTCAATCAAATTTATTCTATCGGAGGTTGTAGCCATGTATGAGAATATTGGCGGAAAAATCAAAGGTTTGGCGAAAGCAGGTTTTATCATTTCAGCTATTGCGTCTGTAATAGCAGGAATAGTGCTTTGGGTTGTAACAGAAGAAGGGTGGTGCGCGTTAATTCTGTTTGGCGGTCCTGTTTTGGCGTGGGTATCTTCATGGCTTCTTTATGGTTATGGGGAAATTATTGATAAGATATCTGACCTACATACATATAATATAGGGAATACGGTTAACCCTTCAGAAATAAAGAAGGAAAATAATTGTCTCGAATTTGATATAAAAAAAGACGCCACCATCAAACAAGAATCGAAGAAGAAAGAAGAAAGAGTAATGGTTGAAGAAGACAACATGGTGGTTATTAAATGTCCGGAGTGTAAGGAAAAGCTGTTTTTTGATAAAGATTTTTCACAGGCAGAGTGCCCATATTGTGGATGTAATATAAAAATCAAATAATAATTTATAATATTCCAAATTATATTTTCGCGCTAATAAATATAGACTCATCTAAACTGATATAAATTTTTTTGAAAATGATAAAGCACGGGGAGAAAATGCGAAACAAGATCACAAGTTCTCCCCGTGCTTTATTGAGGACGGAGGTAGTGTATCATATCTTTTGAGCTAGAACTAAGGCAATGATATTTTTTCGCGATGTGGCTGCGGAACCGGGATTTCTCGCCTGCGGGTGAGCCGCTTTGTGGCTCTGACAGGTCTCGCTGCGGCTCGGTCACGCTCGGGCTCTGACAGCACACTGTGCTGTCATTCACTCCCCTCGCGCCGCTTCGCTACACCGGGCTGTCATTCAGTACCGCTCCCCTTCAAATCCCGATCCCTTAAACATAAAGAAAAAGAGCACCTGTTGGCGCTCTTTTTCTTTATGGCTGCGGAACCAGGATTTGAACCCAGACGAACAGAGTCAGAGTCTGCTGTGCTACCATTACACAATTCCGCAAGATTTTTAACGCTTAGTATTGTAGCATAAAAGCGCGGGTTTGTCAATAGGGAAAGACGAAAAAAATCAAAAATTCGGAAAAAGGGAGGGGGGAAGCGTGCAAAATGCAAAATTAACGGTTGACTTCGGGGCGGTCGGTACGGCAGAGAAGATAGTCGATTGAGACGCCGAGGTAGTCGGCGATACGGATCAGCATGGCATAGTCGGCTTCCCGCTCGCCGGTTTCGTAGCGGCTGATGGTGTTCTGACTGACATTCAGATCCATCGCCATTCTGACTTGCGAAATGCCGCGTGCTTTGCGTACTTCTTTCAGCCTCATCGGTCACCTTTCGGGAGCAGACAACAAAATTCGGAAAAAGTTTGCCCGCCTCTTGACTTTATTATACCGTTGTGGTATAATCATTTTATCCCAATTTGGTATAATAAGGAGGACAACCCATGAAATATTGCGAAAACTGCGGTGCACAAGTGGAGGAAGGAACCCGCTATTGCACACGATGCGGAACCCCTGTCAAGGAGAAAACGGCGCAGGAAACAACATCTCGGAAACCGGAATATCAGCACGCGACGCCTTATGTAGCGCGCGAAAGAGAATTTTATGCGCAGGGGAACGAAGGATATTACGGCTCTCGGGATACAGGTGCCGCAGGCTTTGGCGTTCTCGGCTTCTTTTTTCCGATTGTCGGTCTGATTCTGTTTCTTGTGTGGAAAGACACACTTCCAAAGCGCGCGAAGGGCGCCGGGATCGGAGCACTTGTTAAAGTATTGCTCGGTGTTGGGATTATCCTGTTGTACATCATTTTTGTTGCAATTATCCTTGGAATACGATACTGAAACAGTAAAAATCCGAAAATAAGGAGGAAATCTGTATGATCTGTCCGAAATGCCAGAGAGAAGAGGAAGACGGTGCACTGTTTTGCTCATGGTGCGGCTCCCGTCTTGACGGAAAGCGGCGGTGTCCTATCTGCGGGGCATGGATTGCCGAAGAGGCACTTTATTGCCCGATGTGCGGAAAACGCACCGACGGAAAGATTACATGTCCCGGTTGCGGCACTGACTATGCCGGGAAATTCTGCCCGAAGTGCGGCAGAAAAAACATGTCGTCTCTTTGAAAACAGCAAAAAGTCAAACAAACGGAGTAAAAGGAGAAAACAATATGATTTGTCCTAAGTGTAATGCGGAAAACGAAGAGTCCTCGGTTTTTTGCGTCCGGTGCGGTTCTCGTCTTGACGGAAAAAAAGAGTGCCCGTCTTGCGGGCATCTGATTCGTTCCGACGCTGTTTATTGTAATAGATGCGGCGCAAGAACGGACGGAAAACAAGTATGCAAAAAATGCGGAACAGCATATGCCGGCAGCTTTTGTCCCGCCTGCGGCGCCGGAAAAAGTGAAGATTTGTTGTCAGAAAGTGATATATCAAGAAATCATTTTGCAAAAAGAATGACAAAAATTCTTTCGGTTATCACCGCGTGCCTTCTTTTTCTTTCCTCGTTTTTCATCGGATACCGAATGACCCTCACAAAGGCGTATTCGGAGATTCTTTATGAAAACGGTGGTTATCGCGGCGTGACACAAGCCGAAGCGCAGCTTCGCGAGCAAAGTCGGTTCACCGCCATTCATTATATTGTCGGAGAGATTGAAAAAATCTCGGATGCCGCCGAAGAATTGACTCCGAACTCGGGAAGTATCGCGGTCGGCAGTTTTGGCACTACGGTGGTCGGGAGTGCCATCGGGATTCTTGTCGTTTTGTCAAATATCATCATCGCGGCGGTTATCGCCATCAGACTTCTTGTGCACACATTCGGAAGTGATGATACGCCGGATCGTGTAGGAAGTTGCCTGTGGTCTTTCGTTTATTCCGCATTCTCCGGCACGGTTGTTTTGGGACTTGCGGGCGCCTTTACGGGCGGAATATCCGAATATGTTACGGCAAGTCTGCCCCCCGTCTTTTTCGTTTTTTATATTGCGGCGATCTGCGCATTTGTCGGAGCTTTCGTGTTCGCGATCATCGGAGACGGCGCATATCGGAGCCGGTTCTCTGAAATTCTTCTTACGGCGACAGGGGCGCTCGGCGCATTTGTCTCGGGAATTCTCATGCACTTCGCTATTGGGGATATTACTTATAAAGTGCAGGGGAGCAGTTCCGCATTTGTGCGTGTGCAGATTTCTTCCATGACGCTTTTTCATGATATTTTCGGCTTTTCTTCGGCTTATTTCACTAACAAATTGGAGAGGGTAGATTTTAATCGCGCGATTATTTCCGCAGACATCTCTTTCGGATTGACCTTTCTGATGTTGCTGATCTCCGCGCTTCTTTGCACAAAGCTGCTTTTGGGTATTTTTGTGCAGGGGAAAAAGCGGATTCCGCTCGGTGGTATTATTTTTTCAGGAGTATTGTTCCTGCTCGGTATCGTGAAGATTGTGTGCGATGCCGTGCTTGCGGAAGCTGTCGACGGGTATATCGCTCAGAATGTCGGCATTGCGAGCGCACCGATCATCTTTACGGTATTGGCATTTCTGCTTTTCGGCGGATTGCTTACCGTGCGGCTGATTAAGCGAAACAGTTACAGCCTTGTCGATTGACACGAAATTAAAAACACCGGGCGCCTCCTTCGGGAAGCGCCCGATTTTTTTATCTACACCTTTTTCTTACGGAAGCATGTTTTTTGAAGATCAGAACGCGACGAGATAGGCGGAGAGGGCGAAGAGGAACTCTGCGCCGTAGTAGGTCGTCATGGCTGCCGCCTCCGATTTTAAGGAGGTGGAGAGAAAGACATTCTTCGCGACGAGAAGATCGGAGACGAAGAAGAGAAGTGCGCCTATCGTGAGAGGGATCGCGCGGGTGCCTGCCGTGAAGGCGAGGGGGAACCCG
>CALAFS010000083.1 GCA_937892405.1 uncultured Clostridia bacterium | reverse complement strand
AAAAAACTTTACAAGAAATACTACGAGGAGAAATAAAAATGAGTAACGGACAAAACGAAAAATGTCCGATATGCGGAGAAATAACAAGCAGCTACATGGGTCACTACCGCAAAGACGGACTTTGCCGAGACCACGCAGCGCAATTCAAAGCGGGAAAGATCGAACAATGTGAAAGATGTGGCGCATGGCATAAAGCGGGTGGCGCTTGCAAATGTCAAAGCTTCAAAAAGCCTACATACGAAAAAGATGCCTCAAGCGAATTGTATTGCATAATTTGCGGGAATCCTTCTAACGGAAAGCACTTTTGCTTAGATTGTTGGAATACTTACAAAAACAGATCCGTAGATATTCGTATTACTAACTGCAAAGAAACGCAAATACTTGATGCCTACGGAAACAAAGATATCAAATGCCCGGACGGAAGATATGTTAGAAGCAGAGCCGAAGCACTCATTATCTCATGGCTATGGGAAAAGCGAATTCGAGTAATATACGAAGAATGCATTTATTACCGAGATAAAGAAACCGGCGAAACAAAAGAATTACACCCGGATTTTTATCTTCCAGACTACGATTTATATATCGAATACAATGAATTGAGCAACAAAAAATACTTGCGCTCAAAGGAATATGTCATGGCAATTTATAAAGAAAAAAACAAAAAAGTAATTATAATGACCGATGAAGATCTAAAAGATATTTCACGGTGCCTATGTCCTATTCTGAATATATAAAAATTAAAAAACAGGGTTGACAAGCAACACCCGTTCGTGTATAATAAAAACAGAGGAGCACCGGCGACGGTTGCCTCTCCCTTTGATTGACGATAACCGCCTATCCGTGGAAAGAGCAGGCGGTTATCTTTTTATTTTCGCCGAATGATGAAATCGGCGAAAGCGATAAGTAGCGTAAGTAACATGACAAGTTCGGTCAATGTTATGTACATACCATCACCTCCCCTCAAAAAGTCGAGGGGAGACAAAAGACCTCCCCTCAAAAGAGGGAAAGGCAACCGCCACCGTGTTGGTGATCCTCCGGGACTCTTGCGAGTCCTTTTTTATTGTAGCAGGCAAATCCTGCTTTGTCAAGTTTTTTTCAAAAAAGCCTTGACTTTTCGCTTTTTCGTGATATACTAAGAAATAGAAACGGTGTGCCTGCCGGAGAAATCCGGAAGTATCGAATTTAATTCGATCGTGAGCAGTGGGTGAGTAGTCATCGCCGTTTCTTTTTATTTTTTGTGTCGAAGTCTTTGAATGAGAGGTTTATCCTCATCATGAAAGCGGTATTTGACTCGTGCCGGCACAAAGTTTTCGTTTTTTTCCACCATCTGCTTTGGTCGTACATAACAATCGCGGTTTTCTTTCGGGTCGATATTGTGCTTCAGTTTAACATTTTTCTGTCCGTCGGTGGTTGGAGAATGTGTAAAACAAAAGAAACGATAAAACTTTCCCGAGCTTTCGGTTATGTAAGACGGATGACCTTCTCGGCTTTTTGTCGCCTTATGCCACTGAAACTCATGGCGACGATTCCACTTGCGTGAATTCTTTTTCATATCATTTTCCTTTCGGCGTCTTTTTGACGCTTTTTTCTTTTTCTTCTTTCGGCAACATTCCGTTTCGGATCAGGCGTTCCTTTGCCGCTTTGGCTTCCGCTCTCGCCTTCATACGATCCGCTTTTTCTTTTTGCTCTGCGAGGAACTCGGCTTCTTCCTTTTGCAAGGCTTTTTCCTCTTCTTCGGTGAGCTTGAACGGGGCGGCAAGGTGTTCGAAGTCTGCGTCCGACTCGAAGACATACCCATCCGGGCGCTCTTTATAGATCGCTTTCATTTGCCGCACTTTCCGTCGCCGGATCGCGGCATACCAAGTCGAACTCATTGAAGAGATCGTATCTCTCGCGTCTTCGATCTTGTCTTTTCTGATGATATCATTGTCATTCAGATCTGTGACGAAATTCCACATATCCTCGCCGTAGCTCTGATCGTCGGATTCTTCTTCACCGCTTTCGGCAAAGGAGACGGCGGCAAGCGTGTTATACAGCCGGTGCTTTGCTCTTTCAAGGTCGAAGTTATGTGCGTATGTAGAAAACGCCTTGAGTCTGGCGTCGTCCGGTTGATCGTCGATTTTGACGCGGCTGAGCCGCTTCCAGAAGTCGAGCATCGGGGATTCCGGATCTTTCCGATCCTCACGCAGACAGACGATCTGTGTCGTCAGTCTCGTGATGAATTCCCGCCGCAGAGAGAGGATCCGATACACACGGGAAAGAGGCTCTCCCTGCTTGACATCGGTCTTGATAATGTCGATGAATTCGGCTTGATTCGTGTAAAACTTTCGCTTTGTTTCAAACTCGACATTCATGATCTTCGTCACCTGCGGCAAGATCCCTTTGATCGCTTTTTCGATCGCGGGCACATTGTCGGAATTCACATGACAGGATTCCAACAGTTCGGAGAGCTTCACCTTCAGGGCGTCGTCATGTCCGTACTTCAGGTAAAAAGCGATCCGTCCGACAAGCACTCCGGTTTTATAAGCGCCGAGCTTGTAGGCGATTTCGTAGACATACCGATCATAAAAGGAGATCAGACCGCTCTGATACCACACCTCGAAGAAAAACGCTTTATAGTTTTTCTCAACGACTTCTTTTGTCTTTTCGTAAGCGCGGAAGAAGACATTATTGCTTTTTCTCTGTCCGAGGGCGCAATAGTCCTTTTCAAACAGCTCGTCCTGTCTTGAGTGGAGCTTATTGTGCATGTAGTTATCGCGGAATGTGGTGATGAGGTGCTTTTTCAAAGCCTCCTCGGAGAACATATCGTCCGGGTTCTGAATCACATTTGTATGAAAAGCGTAGTCAATACGGTTTTCGGTGCAGTGAGATATCTTGAGGTTGAACGCGTCGAGGATCTCGACGGTCTTGTCGTAGCTCTTTTTGATTGCACCATACAAGCCGTCAAGGACGAGGGAACGGGTGCGGAGCTGGATCTGAATCCGGGGTGTTTCCTTATTCGGCAGATACGAGGAGATAAAAATATCAAAGTCTTCGCCATAGGAAAGGTGAAATCCGTAAAGTCCGCCTCCGACAGAGGCGCCGAAGGCTTCGACCGTCATGTCATGATAGAGCACCGGTTCGGACATGTTCGCGAGTTTCGTGTCTTTCATGCCCTGCAGCTCTCTCAACAGCTGATTGATGTCGGGATCGTCCTTGATGTCCCGGATATCGGTCTGAAGGAATACGGAGTAATACAGGGTGTCGACATGGTGGCGAACAGCCTTTGCTTTCAGGGAAAAATATTGTTCTCGCTCTTCGGGCGAGAATTCGGAAAAGACTTTAGCGCGTGTATAGTAAAGTTGCATTGTATTTTCCTACCCTCTGAAAAAGTTCTCAAATCGATTTTTGAGAACTCGATTTTTGCGCCGTTTTCTTCGGTGGCGCTTGAGTTTTTGCCGTTTTATCTATGGGGCGTATTACAGCTACGCCCCACGCTCGGCGCAAGGCGCCGTCTTCGCCCGGTGCGCCTGCCGGCGCTGACGCTTCCCCGGCAGGGCACACCGGGCGTCTATGGAGTCCCGCCTGCGGGCGGGGAGGTGGCGGAAGTCTCGGCGTTCCACGCGCGAGTTTACCACATTCCCACACTCTACGCGTCCCTTTACTGAAAGGGACGGCAGAGCATGGAAATGGTGGAAAACTTGCGGTTTTTACCGGGAGATCCGGCACGGGTTTACCACACGCGACCTTGTCCCGCGTGTGGAAAACCCTGCGTCTTTTTTACTATTACCTGCCGATCGTCGCTTCGCGACTGCTTTTTCTTTTTTTGAAGAGAAAGAGAACGGCAATCAGAAGGGAACCGACAGCTGCGGGAACTCTGCGTGCCGTCGCAAAGCCTTCCCGCACTCGAGGCACCGACCGTCGACGCCATAGCGTCTGCAGCTGTGCTCACGCCAAAAATCGGGCGTGCCGGCAAGCGTTTTCTGATCTTCCGGCATAAGTGCGTTAAAGTATAAAATCTTTGTCAGATGATCCGCATTCATGCGGGAAATTGCTTTTTGCAGGTTCATAAAATCCTGTACTCCTTTTAATCAAGGTGTCCGGGATTCGAATTCCCGCAGGAGCACCAAACGCGGTAA
>CALAFS010000082.1 GCA_937892405.1 uncultured Clostridia bacterium | reverse complement strand
ATACGAAGCAGACCTTCTCCTCCCGCCGCTATGAGCTCTGGTATATGCAGTCCTCCTATCATAACCTTCCCGACATCGGCGGCGTTGCCGAGAGAAACGGTGCGGATTTCCGCTCTTCGGATGAGGAGTACGATGAGAAGACCGGCGGTGTCAGAATGGAGATCGGCGGCGCATATCCGAAGGACGCCGGGATCCTTTCCTACACCCGTGAGACGGTGCTTTCGGACGGGGTTATCAGTGTGACCGATAAGATTTCCCTTACGGAAGAAAAGGAGATCGTCTTCCATTTCTTGAGTCCCGTGAAGGCAGAGGGCGGCGACGGTGTGATTCACCTTGCCGAGGGGCGCACGATGACCTATGATCCTACTCTCGCTCTTTCCGTCGAGGAATTCAAAATCAATGACGGAAGACTTGAAAAGACGTGGGAATCCGATGTTCTCTGGAGAATTTCTTTGAAAACTACCAAAAAGAACGGTACGTTCCTCTTTAAGATCCAATAAAAATGCCCCTTCGCCGTACTTTCCGCGACGAAGGGGACATTTTTCTATGGCGTGGGCGACATCTTTTTCGATGCCTTGCTCGGCAGCGCTCCGAAATACTTTTTGTAGGTGCGCGTGAAATAAGAAAGATTCGTATAACCCGAGGAGAACGCCGCCGTGCTGACACTGTGCCCCCCGACGATCATGACATGTGCGTTCTTACACCTTGCGACATTCAGATATTCAAAGACCGACTCTCCGATGTATTTGCGGAACTGACGGCAGAGGTAATACCGGCTCACCCCCGCCTCGGCGGCGACGCGGTCGAGAGAGATTTCCTCGGTCAGATGGGAGTTGATATATTCGACGGCGTCCTTCACATGGCGCATCGCCTCGTTTTCGGAGGCGTCCGCGTCGGGAGAGCGGACGACGCAGTACCCTGTGTATAAAGGGACGAGAAAAGAGAGGATCGCCGCCCGCACTCTCGCGGCACGGTAGGCGTCCTCCGGCGCGGAGGTTGCCGCCCGTACCTTGGTAAAGAGTCCGAACAACTCGCGATCGCCCCGGATCACCGTGGGAAAGGTGACGAATTCGACGGGCAGACGGTTCTCTTTGCAAAACCCGCGATCCACGATCAGACAGTCGTAGCGCAGTCCTTCCTCCGAGACGGCGCTGTGTATGACATTCGATCCGATGACAACAAGGTCGCCGGGGGATACATCATAGCTTTTCGCATCGCAGATGCACTGTCCACTCCCGCCCGTGATCGCGAGGATCTCCATGTTGGTGTGCCAGTTGCCCGAGTCGTTGCGCCGTGTGCGGATCATGGTGTCCGAATGAAAAATATAAGGAAAGGCGGCGCCCTCGAGCAGATGCGTTTCGTATAAGATCGGCATAGTTCCTCCGTGAGCAAGATTGTGTTAATACATGACAAGAAAAAGCCTTGTAATCTTCTCTTCTTTATTATACAATAGAACTTGGAAAAGTCAAGAAAGAGTTTGTTATTCTTATTTTAATCATGAAAGGAAGTTATGTTATGTATCGTTTTCCGATCGGTGTGATTCTTGAATCCTTCCGCCTTCCGCGCAGTGAGGCAATTGCCAAAGCGGCAGAGATCGGCGCGAAGGGAATTCAGATGTACGCGACAAAAGGGGAGAACGCCCCGGAGAATCTGAACGCCGCCGACAGAGCGGCATTGAAGGCAGAGGTGGAGCGCCACGGACTGGTGTTTTCCGCCCTTTGCGGCGACCTCGGTCACGGCTTCGGCGATAAGGAGCTGAACCCCTCTCTGATCGAGAAGTCCAAAGCGATCCTCAATCTCGCGAACGACCTCGGCACGAACATCATCACGACGCACATCGGCGTCGTCCCCGCGGACGAGAACGCTGACCGCTATAAAATCATGCAGGAGGCGTGCTACACGCTCGCCGATTATGCGAAGAGCCATGGCTCGCACTTTGCCGTCGAGACGGGACCCGAAAAGTCGGATACCCTTTGCCACTTCCTCGATTCGCTCGGTTCGGACGGCGTCGCCGTCAACCTCGACCCCGCGAACCTCTGCATGGTCGTCGGCGACGACCCCGTCCATGCGGTAAAGACGCTGGCAAAGTACATTGTTCATACCCACGCGAAGGACGGCGTCATGCTGAAGCCCTCGAACCCCGAGTTCGTCTACCGCGTCGTCCATCCGATCCCCGAGGAGTGTCTCAAAGAGAAATATTTTGAAGAGGTGCCCCTCGGCACGGGAAGCGTGAAGTTCCCCGCCTATCTGAAGGCGCTCGAGGAGATCGGCTATCGCGGCTTTCTCACCATCGAGCGCGAGGTCGGCGACACCCCGGAGAAGGATATCCGCACCGCGGTCTCCTTCCTTGAAAAAACAATTTCCGAGAACTGAAAAACCGAAAATTCCGGTATAAAACAAAGAAAAAGAGGATCATGAATATGAAAAAACTGAAAATCGGTCTGATCGGCGCCGGCAATATTGCGAACGCCCATCTCGAAGCTTATCGGAAGGTATCCGACGCCGAAATCTATGCCGTCTGCGACATCAACCCCGAAAGACTTTCGGAGACAGCCGACCGCTTCGGCATCGGGCGCCGCTATTCCTCGGTCGACGAGATGCTTGCCGCCTGCCCGGAGCTTGACGCCGCCGATGTCTGCGTCTGGAACTGCAATCATGCGGAGTGCACGATCAAGGCGCTGAACGCAGGGCTCCATGTCCTGTGTGAAAAACCCATGGCGTACAATGCCGCCGAGGCGGAGAAGATGCTCGCCGCGGCGAAGAAGAACAACCGCCTTCTGATGATCGGCTTCGTTCTCCGCTTCTCGGACGATGCCCGCATCGCCGAGGACATCATTCGCTCGGGCGCGCTCGGAGATATTTATTACAGCGAGGCGCAGTATGTCCGCCGTCACGGTAATCCCGGCGGCTGGTTCTGCAACAAGGCGCTGTCGGGCGGCGGTCCGATCATCGACCTCGGTGTCCATGTCATCGACCTCACCCGCCACCTGATGGGCAATCCCCATCCCGTGAGCGTCTACGCCGTCGCGAGCGACAAGGTAGGGAAGCGTCCCGAGCTGAAAACACATGCCGCATGGATGCCGAAGGGTGCCTCCGATGCCGACATCTGTGATGTCGAGGACTTTGCCTCCGCGCTGATCCGCTATGATAACGGCGCCGCCACGCACCTCATCACCGCCTATGATTTCAACGGCGAGGAGAGAGCAAAGCGTGCGCTTTACGGTACCAAGGGCGGACTTGACCTCTCGGGCGGCGTGAAGCTCTATACCACGACGAACGGTTTCCTTTCCGATGTTAACCTTCTGACCAAGGATTATAAGGAGCACCGCGACATGTTCGAGGCGGAGATGGCTCACTTCGTCGATTGTGCCCTTCACGGCACCGAGTGCCGCGCAAAGGCGGAGGACGGCATCGTCGTCATGAAGATCCTTGACGCGATCTACGAGTCCGCACGCACGGGGCACGAAGTCCTCGTCAAGTAATTTCAAGGCGGAGAACCGTATGAAATTTTCTGTCACATCGTATTCTTTTTCACAGCTTCTCCGGAGCGGGAAGATGACGCAGGCGGACTGCGTCCGCGCGGCGCACGACCTCGGCTTTGACGGTGTGGAATTCACCGATCTCGCGGGGGAAAGCTACGGCGAACAGCGTCGCCTTGCGGCGACCATCCGCGAAAGTGCCGAGGCACTCGGCATGCCCGTCGTCTGCTATGCCGTTTCGGCGAATATGTATCAGCCGACAAAGGAAGAATCGGACGCGGAGGTGGAGAGGATCTGCCGCAAGGTCGACCTGGCGAAGACCCTCGGCGCTCCCATGATGCGCCACGACATGACCTTTTCCCTCGGCAGGAGCGGGGACGCCGTGAGCTTTGACCGCATGCTGCCCACCATGGCGGAGAACACCCGCCGCATTGCCGGATATGCAGAAGAGCAGGGGATCGTGACCCTGACCGAGAATCACGGCACCGTCTCGCAGGACAGCGACAGAATCGAGAGACTCTGGAACGCCGTCGCACACGAAAATTTCGGACTTCTTCTCGACATCGGCAACTTCGCCTGTGCCGACGAGGATTCCTTCCGCGCCGTTGCAAAGCTCGCGCCATATGCCCGCCATGTGCATG
>CALAFS010000081.1 GCA_937892405.1 uncultured Clostridia bacterium | reverse complement strand
CAGCAACAAAATCTTGGCTAAAAGAGCGCTTGGGTCTTGATATCAGCCCTGACAAGTCAAAAATTGTAAACTTGAAAAAGCATTATTCCGAATTTCTCGGATTTAAGATGAAAGTTGTCCGCAAAGGTAAAAAAGCAACCGGACAGGCAAAATATGCCGTGCAGTCACATATGTCCGACAAGTCAAAAGCACGAATCAAAAAGCAAGCGGTAGAAGCAATGAGGGACATCAAACATCTTAGTTCCGATGAACAAAAGAAAACGATAGTTCACTATAATTCATTGGTTATGGGGTGGCACAACTATTACAAGTTTGCTACGCACGTAAGCCGCGATTTTTCCGAAATAGCTTTCTTAGTCAAAAATTCCGTAAGAGGAAAACTCGAAAACCAACTCAAAAAGAGCATTGTAAAACCTTTAAAAAGTCCTGTGTATATCCATTACGCACAGAGCAAGGAAATACGGTATTTGGGTAATACGCCTATTGTACCGATTGCTTATGTGCAACATAAAAATCCTATGGACAAAAAGCGTATAATCAACAAGTACACAGTCGCAGGACGTGCAGAAATCCATAAGCGGCTTGAAAAAGTCAATGTGAGCATTCTACACTATCTTATGCGGCATCCCGCTGACGGCAGCATTGAATACAACGACAACAGATTATCGTTGTACTGCGCCCAACAAGGGAAATGTGCGGTTCTGAATGTCCCGATGGAAACAAACAGGATACACTGCCACCACAAAATACCTAAAGCACGAGGTGGCAATGATGCCTACGGTAATTTAATCCTTGTGGATAAGAGCGTTCACTCTCTGATACACGCCATAAGGAAAGAAACGATTGAGAATTACAAGGAAATTCTCAATCTAAGCCAAAAGCAGGTTGAAAGGGTCAACAAACTCAGAGGAATTATAGGATTGGAAAGCATTTGAACAGGTCTGTCTTTGAAATTGTATAAATTACTTTAATCTCTGTTGACGATGGAACGCCGTATGAGGGGAAACTCTCATGTACGGTGTGAAGTGGGGGAAAATCCTGAGATATCATCAAGGGATTACCTATCACTATCAGCTCCGGCAATTCTTCTCGCCGCCCTGGTCTTCTCACTGACCTGTCCGCTTTATATTTGGAAAATCCTCGGAATGTAAACAACACCGTACAAACGGGAGGGGCTTCTCGCCTCTCCCACATTTTTTGAAAGGAGGAATGCGTGATTGTTTGACTGGATATCAGACCTCATCAGCGGAATCGGCAATGCCATCAGCTCCGCACTGTCCGGCGTATGGGAAACCGTATCGGGAAGCATCTGGGGCGTGTTCATAAACTGGCTCTATACCTCCGTGTATAACGCCCTGGCGGACTTCTTTACGATGATGACCGAGCTTGGTGCAAACCTGTTCGATCTGTCATGGGTGCAGGCCGCCCTGAAGTTCTTCTCTTTGTTCGGCTGGGGACTCTTTATTGCAGGACTGGCGGTTGCCATCTTCGATATCGCCATTGAATATCAATCTATGGGACGCATCAACATCAAGCGTCAGATTCTCCCGTTTTTATACGGACTTCTTGCCGTAAACCTTTTCACGGTCGTACCGGTGCAGCTCTTCCGCTTTGCGGTCAATTTGCAGAACACCTTTGCCAAAGACCTCGTCGGTGAGGTTGTCGGTATGAATATCAACTTTGATACCCTCAGTCGTCAGGCACTCACCATTATCGGCGCACCGGGAGCATCGACGAAAAATGCGCTTCTGGCACTTCTGATGCTGATCTGCCTTGGCTACTGTGTCATCAAGTGCTTCTTTTCCAATATCAAACGCGGGGGCATTCTCTTGACGCAGATTGCGGTCGGGAGTATTCACATGTTCAGCCTTCCGCGCGGGTACTCCGAAGGATTTACCGGTTGCTGCAAACAAATTATTGCCATCTGTTTTACGGCATTCATGCAGACGACGCTTCTGCTACTCGGCATGATTACCATGCAGACACACGCACTTCTCGGTCTTGGCGTTATGCTGGCGGCAAACGAAGTGCCTCGCATTGCGCAGCAGTTCGGTTTGGATACAAGCATGAGAGTCAACATGATGAGTGCAGTGCATACGACGACAACGGCGATCAACCTCGGACGGGCGATTGCAAAGAAATAATACAGAGAGGAAAACAGAAAAGAAATGCAAAAACAGTATATCTACCCGCAGAATATGCGGACTCAGGCAAAGCTGTGGTTCTGGAATCTGAAGGATGTCATCATCCTTGCCATCGCTCTCACCATATCTGTGGCTTCATGGGCAAAGCTCGGGTTTATCCTTCCTGCCGCTCTGACACTCGGATATGCGTTTCTCTCCATCCGGATGGACGAGTATTCGGTGCTGGATTTTATCAGGCGCGCATGGCGATACTTTGTTTCCACACAGCAATATTTCGATTGGAAGGAGCGCGAAGATGGCTAAACGAAAACAATCCACCGCCGAGCTGATCGGCATCAGCAACTTTTCCCGCAACGGACTTCAGACCAAATCGCAGGGCGAAATCGTATATTTCCTTGTACAGCCGACAAACATCTCGGTACTCTCGGAACAGAATGTCGCCATCAAGATTCAGCATCTGATGCAACTGCTGTCGGTGCAGCCCGACATAGAGATCATCTGCTCGGATGCCCGTGAGAATTTTGAGTACAACAAGCTCTCCCTTGCACGGAGGGCAGAAAAAGAAACCAATCTCAAGGTACAGCTTCTGCTTCGCAAGGATATGAAATTCCTCGACGACATTCAGCTGCAGATGTCCACCGCGCGGGAATTCATGTTCGCCTACCGTGTAAAAAACGCAAACGACCAGTCCTTTGCAACTTTGAATCGGCTCGAAAAGCAGATCAACGATCAGGGCTTCGACTGCCGCCGAGCGACAAAGGACGATATCAAGCGTATCCTCTCGAGGTACTTCGGTCACATGACCGAGGATGCTATCGATGATGTGGACGGCGAAAGAATGATTAAAAAGTGGATTATCCCGGACTAATTTTTTTGATGCCGTATTATTAACAGTATTTCTCTTGCAATTCCACGAGAAAAATGGTATAATAAAAAATAATAATCACGAGGAAAGGAGGAATTCTCATGTTGTATACCCTTATGCACCGTGACATCCCGGTTATGGACTTGGAGCTTGACGAATATTCCAACATCGTCTCTCTCGGCAAAATTCATCACGCAGAGCATCTGCCGCTCGGCACTTATAATAAAATCGGTGTGGAAAGGAAAGCCCTCAACCGCTGGTGGACAAAGCGTTCCATTCCCGCAAGCCGGAAAGGTATCCGCGATGTTCTGGAGGAACTGGAGCTGTCTTCACCGCAGGAGCTTATCGAAAAGTGCTTTGGGCTTAGCCTGTCAGATCAATACTGGATTTCTCCGACCGATAAACCACTGGATTGGCATCGGGTAAACTTCTTTGAAAATGCCTTTTCGGAGGACAT
>CALAFS010000080.1 GCA_937892405.1 uncultured Clostridia bacterium | reverse complement strand
CTCGGCGGACAGCGCTTCTATGATAAGAAAGAGATCCGCGACATGCTCGCCTATCTCTCCCTGACCGCCTCGACCGACGACGATCTGCGGCTCAAACGCATCATCAACGAGCCGAAGCGCAAGATCGGCACCGCCACCGTGGACGCCGTCGAGAGCATCGCCCGTATGAACGGCATGTCGATGTACACCGTCATGTCCCGCGCCGATGAGTATGTCGCGCTCGGAAAGAGTGCGGAGAAGCTCAAGGACTTTGTCGCCCTGATCGACGGACTGAGAGAGAGGGAAATGAAACCTTCCGAGCGGATCGAGGCGATTTTCGAGGAGAGCGGATACCATGCCATGCTGACGGCAGAGGGCTTTGAAGGAGAGGGACGCATCGACAGCGTTAAGGAGTTTGTCTCCGCCGCCGCCGAGTATGAGGCAAGATGCGAGGAGAATTCCATCGAGCCGACCCTCACGGGTTTCCTTGAGGAGGTTTCCCTTGTCAGCGATGTCGACAAGTACGACGAGACGGCGGACGCCGTCGTCCTGATGACCGTCCATTCGGCGAAGGGGCTGGAGTTTCCCGTCGTCTTCCTCGCCGGCATGGAGGACGGCGTTTTTCCCGGCGCGCAGAACCTCGGGGAGCCGGACGAGATGAGTGAGGAGCGGCGTCTTGCCTATGTCGCCATCACCCGCGCAAAGGAAATGCTTTATATCACGCATGCAAAGTGCCGCATGATGTACGGCAAAACGGCATATAACCCCCTCTCGGTCTTCGTCAGAGACGAGATCCCGAAGGAGCTGATCGAAGAAGAGACGCCGAAGGCACCGCCCCCCCGCACCTATTCTTCTTACGCAAGAGTGCAGAGAGAGGCGCCCCACCTCTCCGACGAGATGCGTCGCCGTCCCGATATGGCACCGAGACAGAAGGGTGCGGGCAACTTCGGAATCGAAAAGTTCGCCCCCGGGACGAAGGTTCTCCACCCCCTGCTCGGCGAGGGCGAAATCCTCTCGGCGAGAGATATGGGCGGCGATGTGCTTTATGCCGTCCGCTTTGCCGACGGGTCGGAGAAAAAGCTCATGGCGACCTTTGCCAAGATGAAAAAACTTTGATTTGCAAAGAAAGATTTACATATCATGAAAAGATGCTGCATTTTTGACATGGACGGCACCGTGCTGAACACGCTGCCGAGCATTACCTATTTCATGGATCGCACGCTTACCCGCTTCGGACTTCCCGCCATCGGAGAGGAGAATTGCCGTCGCTTCGTCGGCAACGGCGCGAGGATTCTCGTTGAGCGCGTCTTCGACTACCTCGGCCTCGACAAGGGGGACAGCGCCCGCTTCGACGCGATTTATCGCGACTATAAGGAAGGGTACGACGCCGACCCGCTCTACTTAACCGAGCCGTATCCCGGGATTCTTCCTCTGCTTACCTCTCTTCGCGACGCGGACATCGCCGTCGGCATCGTGTCGAATAAGCCGCACACCGCCGTCCTCCCCCTCGCCCGCCACTTTTTCGGCGATCTTGTCGGGGAGGTGCAGGGGGCGGCGGACGGTCTGCCGCTCAAGCCCGATCCCGCGGTCGTGCGCACCGTGATGCACCGCCTCGGGAGTGCCGAGCGATCCACCGCCTATATCGGGGACAGCGAGGTGGACATCGCCACCGGGCGCGCCCTCGGCGCGGGGCGGACGATCGGTGTCCTCTGGGGCTTCCGCGAGAGGGAAAAGCTCGCGGGTGCCGATCTTCTCGTCTCCCGTGCGGAGGAGATTTATCCTGCGGCGCTTTCTCTTCCTTTGTGAAAGATCAACAAAACGCGCGCGCGGAATTTGACAAAGAAAGAAAATATTTTGAAAAGCAGACGGGGAGCCTTGTCTCCCCGTCTTTACTTTTTTCTTTCCGCATGATAAAATACTAAAAAACAAACCGCAAAGGAGAACCGAAGAATGAAGAGATCCCGTTTGCTTTTTTCTCTTTTCTTTTCGCTTTTGATTCTGACATTGTTTATCTTCTGCGCCTGCGCGCCTGCGGGCGACGGCGGAAATACCGATAACGGGGAGAAAACCTACCGCGTCATGGTGACGGTCCCCGAGGGGGCGACCGTCGTCGGCAAGAACCCCGTGGAGGTGAAGGCGGGGGAGAGCGCCACCTTCCGTATCACGGTCGGAAAAGAGTATGTCGTCACCGGCGTGAGCGACGGCACTTTCGATCCCGCGACCGGGACACTGACCGTTACGAATGTCAGGGAAAAGAAGAACATCACCCTCTCTCTTTTGCATGTCGGCTATGACACGACGGTAAAATACGCATACTTCTTCCACGGCACGGACGAAGATACGACGAGCGAGGACAGCGGACAGCAGCTCTTTGCCGGCACGGAGATCACCGTGCGCGCCGGGGACACGGGCAGGCTCTTCACGGGCTGGTCGTTCTCGAAGCTCGGCGCCGATCCCTCGGTCATCGTCTCGACCGAGCGGGAATATACTTTCCGCCTCTCGCCCGATCTTGCGTCGGGTGGCAAGGTCGATCTGTATGCAAACTACGCGGATACGAACCGCCTCTATTATGATGCGAACGGCGGCACCGTCAACCGCGGCACGAAGAATATGACGACGAGCGACTACTATACGACCTCCGTCTCCGGCTCTTCCGTTCTTGTGACCCTGAAGCAGAAGTATCTCGACTATTGCGAGTGCGCCTCCGCCTTCTGGGACGACGGCACCTTCCGCCGCGACGGCTACCTTCTGAAAGAATATAATACGAAACCCGACGGCAGCGGGGAATCTTACAGCCCCGGCTCGAAGGTCTATCATGTGACGGGCGACGGCTCCTATCTCACCCTCTATTGCATCTGGGAGAAGTGTGCGGACGCGGGCGTCTTCTCCGTCGCCGACACGACCTATGCCGCCCCCTCGGGCGTCAACCCCAACTATATTCCCGAGTGGAGCGAGCGCGGCGTGAAGATCACGGGCTATACCGGCACGCTTGACACCCTCGCCATTCCCGAGACGATCGGAGGGAAGAAGGTCATCGGCATCGCCGCCGGCGCCTTTCGCAATGCCTCCTTCACCACCCTGCTTCTGCCCCGCACGCTTGAGTTCATCGAGGACGGCGCCTTCATCGGCTGCTCCTCTCTCACGACTCTTTATTTCCCCGACAGCATCTATTCGGTGAAGAACGCGGCGTTTGATGCCGCCACTTACGAAAACTTCCGTCACTTCATCGTGAACGCGACGATGGCACCCCGCCTTTCCGATACCGAGTGGGGCTCCATGTCGCTGAAGCTCTCCCGCCTCCTCGCGAGCATGGATCAGAACCGCATCGTCATCGTCGCCGGTTCCTCCTCTTATCAGGGGCTCGGAACGGCGTATCTCGAGCGCCTGCTTGACAACCGTTACCGCGTCGTTAACTTCGGCACTGCGAGAACGATGAACGGCGTTTTCCTCCTCGAGGCAATGCGGCATTTCGTCCACACCGGCGATACCGTCCTCTATGCCCCCGAGAACAGCGCGTACATGATGGGTGAGAGGGAGCTCTACTGGAAGACCGTCTATCTCACCGAGGGCATGTATAACCTTTGGCGCTATGTTGACATCTCGGCGTATACGAACCTCTTCGATGCCTTCACCGATTACAATCAGAACTACCGCTACAACCGCGCTCCCACCTCCTATGAGGCGATCGTGAACCGCTCCTCCCGTATGAACAAGTACGGCGATTATCTCTCGCCCGACCGCGCGCACTATTGCGGAGAGGCGGGCGCTCCGAAGTATTACGATACCTACTATGTCACGATGAACGAGCGCTATAAGTCGAAGGACGAGGGTAACTGGAAGGACGAGGCAAATCAGGAGGCGAACAAGGACTACACCGATCCGAACAATAAGACATGGGCGACGATCACCGATCCCTACTATGCCGACAGCATGAATCGTGCGATCCGCCTTGTGCGGGCGACGGGCGCGAAGGTTTATTTCTCCTTCTGCCCGGTCGACGCGGATAAACTCGTCGACGAGGCGAGGAGTGCCGCGCACTTCGCCGCCTATGACGCGATGATTGCCGAAAACTTCGCCTTCGACGGCGTGCTCGGCAGCTCGCTTGACTATGTGATGGCACACAAGTATTTTTACGACAACGCCTTCCATCCGAACGATTACGGAAGAACCTACCGTACCTATCGGCTTTATCTTGATCTTTGCGCCGCACTCGGCGCCTCTCCCGCCTACGGGCTCCGCGATGTCGGTACGACATTCGAGGGCTGTCTCTTCGAGACGGGGGAGATGACCCCCGCCGGGATTTCGTGAGGTAAGATATGATATTCTATACGATTCCTTATGTCCTGATCCCTTTTCTTCTGATGCTCGTTTTGCATATCGTCGCCCTGGTTTTTCGCGACCCGATCGGAAAAATAATCGCGTATGTAAACATAGGATTGCATATCGCCTTTGTGTTTCTTCTGATCCTCGGAAAAGTCCCACTGGAAGAATCGGTACTCCTTTTCATGATCTCGGTGTCCGTTTACCTCTTCGCCGGTGCGTTTTCCGCCCGTCGCCGTCCCTCGGAGAGCGGGGAAGAGGCGGGCGCCGCTTCGGAGCCTGCACAGGACGCAGAAATGACGGAGGTGCCGCATGACCTTTAATTCCTGGGAATTTCTGATCTTCTACCCGGTCGTTCTCCTTTTGTGGTTCACCCTGCCGAAGGTCTGCCGCCGCCCGATGCTCCTTGTCGCCAGCTATTTTTTCTACATGTGCTATCAGGCGGAGCTTGTCTTTCTGATCTTCGGCACGACCCTGATTTCCTGGGGCGCGTCCTTCCTCATCGAGAAGACGCAGAACCGAAAGGTGCGCCGTGCCGCCCTCGCGACGACGCTCGTCGTCTGCCTCGGCGTCCTCTTCTTCTATAAGTATTTCAATTTCTTCACCGGCACGGTGTGCGGGTTGATCTCCCTCTTCGGCGGAACCGCGGAGCCGATCGTCCTCGACCTCATGCTGCCGGTCGGCATCTCCTTCTATACCTTTCAGACGCTCTCCTATGTGATTGATGTCTATCGCGGGGACATTCATACCGAGAAGAATTTCTTTTGGTATGCCCTTTATGTCTCCTTCTTCCCCCAGCTTGTCGCCGGACCTATCGAACGACCCGAGAACCTTCTTCCGCAGCTGAAAGAGGATCACAGATGGAACAATGACGACGCCGTCAAAGGGGCGAAGCATATGCTCCTCGGCTTTTTCAAGAAGGTCGTCGTCGCCGATACGATCTCGGTCTATGTCGATGCCGTCTACAATCAGCCATCGGGCGCGACGGGGCTCGGCGTCCTCCTCGCGACGGTTCTCTTCGCCGTGCAGATCTATTGCGACTTCTCGGGATATACCGACATCGCGATCGGTTGCGCGCGCATCATGGGGATCCGCCTGATGAAGAACTTCGATCACCCCTATACCGCCACCTCGATCCGCGAGTTCTGGGCGCGCTGGCACATCTCCCTGTCTACCTGGTTCAGAGATTATCTCTATATCCCTCTCGGCGGCAGCCGGTGCAAGAAGTGGCGCCATATGATGAACCTCTTCATCGTCTTTTTGGTCTCCGGACTCTGGCACGGGGCAAATCTTACTTATGTCGTCTGGGGCGCGATCCACGGCGTGTATCAGATCGTCGGCGCCCTCACGCGTCCCGCGCGTGACCGTCTGCTTTCCCGCGTGGGACTCTCGGACACCTCGCGCGGTGTGCGGATCTTCCGCCGTGCCGTCACCTTCCTTCTTGTCTCCTTTGCATGGATTTTCTTCCGCGCGGGGAGCATCGCCGACGCCGGCGTCCTGACCGCCGCGCTCTTCACCGGTTGGGGGACGGCGCCTGCCGCCGTTTTCTCGGGTATGGGGCTGACGCTTCTGCGCGCGCTGACCGTGGTCGTCTCGGTACTGCTCCTTTGGTTGCTTGACCGCCTTCTGACCCACGGCGACGAGGCGGACGGCTCCGCGCTGTATGTCAGACGCGGCGGCTATGTCTATCTCGTGTGGGTGATCGCTTTCGCCTGGGCGCTCCTTTTGTCCAAAGGACTCGAGAGCACCTTCATCTATTTCCAGTTCTGAGAGGAGGAACCGAAGATGAAAAAGAATATCGGAAAAACCGTCGGCTGTGTCCTCCTCGCCCTTCTCGTCATCGCTATGCCGGCACTTCTTGTGGCGGGTGTCATCTTTATCACACCGCCCCAGTACGGCGATACCTTCCTCGGGGAGCTGGACGAAAAGTATAACCGTCTTACGGAGACCGAAGGGGAAAAGCTCGTGATCGTCGGCGGCTCCTCAGTCGCCTTCGGCTATAACAGCGCTCTGCTTGAAGAGTATACCGACCGCGAGGTCGTGAACTCCGGACTCTATGCCGCCCTCGGGACGAAGCTGATGATGGATCTCTCCCGCGACGGGATCAAAAAAGGGGACATCGTCCTTTTGGCACCTGAGCTGGATCCCGAGACGCTTTCCCTCTACTTCAACGCGGAGAGCACCTGGCAAGCGGCGGAAGGGAATTTCTCCATGCTCCGCCATCTCCCGATGCAAAATAAGATGTCCCTCCTCGGCGCCTCCTTCTCGTATGCCGAAGAGAAGCTCGGCTACTTCCTCGGGAAAAACGCGCCGAAACCGAGCGGCGTCTATGCCGCCTCGAGCTTCAACGATTACGGCGACATCAGCTATCCGCGGGAGAAGAACGAAATGTTCTTCTATTACGATAAGAACAAGACCATCACCCTCTCGCCCGACATTTTTTCTAAAGATTTTGTTGATTATGTAAACGAATATATACAATATTGCAAGAGCAAAGGGGCGACGGTCTATTACACCTATTGCCCGGTGAACAAGATGGCGCTCTCCGCCGACACGACGGAAGAATCCATCGCCGCGATGGAAGAGTACCTTGAGAGTGCACTCTCCTGCCCGATTCTCGGCAGGGCAGAGGACGCGATCCTTGAGGCGGGCTACTTCTACGACACGAACTTCCATCTGAACGACGCAGGCGTCGTCGCACACACCGCGCGCGTCGTGCGCGATCTGCTCTTTGAGCTGGAGATCCCGACCTATGTCACGATCGAGGTGCCTCCGGCACCCGCCCTTCCCGCGACGGATACCCGCCTCTTTATCGAAGATGAGAACGATCGTTACTTCCTCTATCGCGAAGAAGAGAACGGCGGCTATACCGTCATCGGTCTGACCGAAGAAGGGAAGGCGGCAGAGACGCTCACCCTCCCGCTCGCCTATCGGTATCAGCGGGTGCTCGGCATTGCCGAGGGCGCCCTTGCCGAAGGGCGTATGACCTCCCTCCGCGTTCCCGCCCCCGGGGCAGAGGGGGTGAAATTCCAGTTTGAAAACGGTGCCTTCCGCGGCGCCGCCACCCTCACCGATCTCTGGCTCTATGAGACAGACGCGACGGCGGTGATCCCGCCCTCCGGCTTCTACGGCGTCGCCTCCTCTTTCCGTGTCCATGTCCCCGCAGGCAGCTTCTACGCCGAGGACTACAACTGGTCCCAGCTCGGACTCACCTATGTCTACGACGCGGAGTAAATAAAAGCAAAAACGCCCGCCCCCTTCGGCAATGCCGAAGGGGGCGGATCTTTCTTCGGGGGCTTTGTTAAAAAGCACCCGAAACATCAAGTCAGTTATTCGTATTCATCGGAAGACCATGACAGATCGTCAGGGAGAACTAATTCTCCCTTCAGATAGGCTTCGACATCTTCTTTCACCAAGACAATGACACCGCTTGGAAGAATATAGCTTCCGTTATCGGTAATATACCGTCCGCCGATGTCGGAAATTGAAGTGACGGTTTCACCATTGCCACCCGATGGTGAGATAGTACCGTTACCGACTCTGACCGTGGCACCGCATATGAGGCAAGTTGCAAATTTTCCTGCGGTCGCAGTAACGATGTGCTTTGATGGCGTAAAGTGCCCGCATCCGCCGCATACGCCATTGTGATAGATGTCGCTGCCGGATGGCACATGAGATGTGACACGGTGACCTTCATAGAAAGTATAAGAAAGTCCCCGTACCGTGTTTACGCATTTGTGCTTTTTTTCGGAATAATCGGTCTTGCTGTAATTTTGTCTTACAATGGAAGAAAACGGTGCGACATACCGGCAGTATTTGCATTTGTAATAATCCCGAGTTCCGTAACTTGCGACCGCCATCATATTGCCGCTTGACAAATCGTGTGCGTTGTTGCATGCTCCGTATGTATCGTATAGAGAAGTGACTATACTGCCGAGCGTTGTTACAGCGTTACAGACAGAGCAAATTAATTTGAATCTTAAATCGCTTTGTCTACCACAATTTAACCAGATGTGATTTTTGTCAGTATGAAATCCTCTTGTGATTGCCACTCCGGCAATATCTTTGTATTTAATATCGACCGATCGTGCGGACATAGGACTGCCATATCCCATGAGAATCTCATGGTGATGGCGTGTATCTTCCGGATTATTTGATCGGCACAAATTTCCACTATCCAAATCAAACACGCCCAGCACATGACCAAATTCGTGTGCTCCATTCCTTTCTCTTACAGTATTCACATAACTCGCGGTATAATTGTCGTGTACATAGAAATATTTTATGCTTACTTCCATTTCCCACTCTGTATAGTGGTAGTGTCCACTTTCAATAATGCTCATGCCACCTACCGCCGTTGTAGTGGCAACACTACCGTTATCTTTTTTTGGATATATAGATAAATTGTGATCTTCCGCTGTTCCTTCAACGATATTTATAATTTTTTGTTTTACAATAGTACCGGAATTGTCATAAGAGTAGAAGTATACATCATTCCACTTCTTCATGCTATTCGCAAAGGCGTCTTTGATTTCTTGCGCTATATCTGGAGAGACATCGGTTGTCCATGTGTAGCCATCGGAAGAAGAACTTTCAAAATAGTATTTAATGGTGCTTTTCTCGTCCGGATAGTGATATTGGGCTATTCCCGAAGTTAATGTATACCACGCTTCATTGATGCCATCTCCTTCGGGATCCATTTCGCAATTGTCGTAGTTTACATTCAATTTCGCGTCATGAGCAAAGCATTGGATGGTGCTAATTACAGAAAAATTCATAAGCATAATGAGAATCATGAGAAATGCAAATACTTTTTTGTTATTTTCATACTTATACATCTCCTTTATTTTAGTACGCTCTCAACGAATTCGTTGAGTAAAAATACTCCATAATATTGAGTATTCTTTTCGGTGGCTATGCTGTATTTGTCTATAATCATAATGCTCATCAAAGCGTCGTAGTACTTGCCAAATTCCCACTCAAGATCGTAATTTTTGCGTTCGCCGTCTGCCCGTATTCTGTAAATCGGCGTTTTGACATAAATTTTTTCGTCGAGTTTGACACAAGGAATTGTGATCCAGTCATTGTTAAAGGCGGAAGTGGTAAAATATATTGTCTTCTTCTCAGCGCTGGAGTTCAGGTAAATAAAGATTTCATCAAAATCGACAAACTTGTTTGTGTTGTAGCCGCCGTCGAAGGAAGGATCGATCATCGCGAAATGCTCAAAAGTCGGAGCCTTGGTATTCTCGGAACAAATATCCGAGACAATAGATGCCGGGTTTATACGAAATACCACGATGCAGGTGTGCCCGTGATACTTTTCGCGAATGTCCTCAGCTTTTTCGTAGCGAAGCCATAAGTAATCGGCGGCATGCTGATATCCCGGATTTTCATTTTCGCGCGTTCCCTTGTAATAGCCACACACATAGTAGAAATCCGATGGATCAAATTCGACAAGCAAGGGTTGCTTTCCGTCTTTAATATTGTCGACTTTTATGGCGAGTGAGTTATCTGGCATGTCATAACTGGTCATAAGTGAATCTAAGTAATCGTTTAGTGCTACGATCAACTCATCGCTTTCTTCGCCCAATACGGTAGGATTTTCGTGTCCACCCCCAAAGAAGGCGCAGGAAGAGAAGGAAAGCAAGAGAAGGGAGCAGAGAAGCAGGAGGAAAAGAAGTTTTTTCATAAAAATCTCCGTTCCGCCGCTACAAGCGGCATAAAAGTGTTATACCTAAAAAGGCGAGTCGTGTTTTACAAGTAGCATAGGTCGTTGGCTTAATACTGCATTGGCGGATACCACCTTTCTTAATGTGATCATTTTTCACTAATACATTGTTCAATATCATTATAACAGAAAAGTGTATCATTGTCAAGCGAAAAAAACAAAGTATACTGCGAATGGATATGTGGCGATCAAAGAAAAAGCCCCCGGGGGGCAGGGAGGGCAGAATCGTGCTTTGCATGGAAACGGTTGACGAAGAGAAGGGCATAGGTCGCATATTCTGATTGTCTGCTTTCGCAGAGAAAACGCTTTGTGTTCGCCTGTTCCAAAGTGACAAGGCATAACGGAAT
>CALAFS010000079.1 GCA_937892405.1 uncultured Clostridia bacterium | reverse complement strand
CGTCGAGCAGTGCCGTATCGGCAGCGGCGGCTTTTGCCCGCTTTAAGATTGCGTCGTTCGTAAGTTCGGTCATACCGTCGCCCCTTCCTTTGCGAGGAAGACCGTCGCGTCGGTTTCTTTTCCGTCGAGAATATCGTAAAGCACGGCGGGGCGTGTTCCGTTCGCGATGACCATGTCACATCCGTTTTCGGTGCAGATCTTCGCCGCAGCGAGCTTGGTTTTCATGCCACCGGTGCCGAGGGCGCCCGCGCCGCCGCCGAGGGAGAGAATTTCCTCGGTGAGAGTCGGGACACGGCGGATCAGTCTTGCCTCGGGGTCTGTGTGCGGATCGGCGGTGTAAAGCCCGTCGATATCCGAGAGAAGAATCAGAAGATCGGCGTGTACGCTCACGGCGACGAGCGCGGAGAGCGTGTCGTTGTCTCCGACCTTGATCTCCTCGGTCGCGATCGTATCGTTTTCGTTGATGATGGGAATGGTCTTGAGCTCGAGAAGGCGGGACATCGTCCGCGCGAAGTTCTCGTGCCTTTCCTCATTCTTTAAGTCGGAGCCGGTCAGAAGAAGCTGTGCGACCGTGTGGTGATATTGTAAGAACAGGCGGTCATAGGTGTACATCAGCTCGCACTGACCGACCGCGGCGGCGGCTTGCTTTGTCGCGATGTCTTTCGGCCTTTCTCCGAGGGAGAGCTTGCCGGTGCCCATCGCGATGGCACCGGAGGAGACAAGAATGACTTCGTCCCCGCGGTTCTTGATGTCGCTGATCGTGCGGCAGAGCTCTTCCGTTCTTCGGATGTTCAGCTGTCCTGTTTTATGGGTCAGGGTAGAGGTGCCGATTTTGATGACGATTCTCATGTGCGTCCTTTGTCCTTTTCTTCTTCGAGGAGTTTATAAAAGTCGCTTTTCTTCATGCCGCACGCCCGTGCCGCCGCCTTGAGGGCTTCGGTATGGGATATGCCTTCCGCTTCGAGCGCGGTGACTCTTTCGAGTGGGGAGAGATCGTCGCGTGCATTGTCCGCGACGGCTTTTATTGTCCCTTCCGGGGCACCCTCCACGACGAGTACATATTCGCCGCGCGGTTCCCGCTCTTCGTAATAGGCGACCGCGTCAGCAAGAGAAAAACGGATCGTTTCTTCATTTATCTTGGTTAATTCACGGCAGATTGCAATTTTCCGACATTCCCCGAAAACTTCGGCGAGGTCGGCGAGCGTCCGCTTCAACTTGTGCGGCGCCTCGTAGAAGATGATCGTGCGCTCTTCGGCGGCGAGTGCTTCGAGCCGCCTGATACGCTCTCCGCGCACGGCGGAAAGAAAGCCTTCAAAAACGAATTTCCCCGTCGGAAGTCCCGAGAGCGCGAGGGCACTTACCGCGGCACAGGGACCGGGCACGACGCGTACGGGTATCCCCGCGAGCGCGCAGAGTCTGACGATGTCCTCGCCGGGGTCGCTGATCGCGGGCATGCCAGCGTCGGTGATGAGAGCGCAGGATTCGCCCGCTTCGAGTCTTGCGAGGATTCGCTCGCCGCTCGTCTTTTTGTTGTGTTCAAAGTAGCTGACAAGCTCCCTGTGAATTCCGAAGCAGGAGAGGAGCTTTTGCGATCCGCGGGTGTCCTCCGCGGCGACAAAGCTCACCTCGGAGAGCACTTTTTGCGCCCGCTCGGAAAGATCGGACAGGTTGCCGATCGGCGTGCCGACGAGGTAGAGCGTGCCGCCCTCCACGCGGTTCTTTTCGCGTTCTTCCATGGTGCTATCCTTTGTTCTGATAATATTTTGCGGGGAAGAGCCCCGTTCTGTCGATCTCTTTCATCTCCGGAGAATCTTCCGTGTGCTCTCTGTCGGAGAAGAGGAGCAGGGGCGGGGTGAGATAGAGTCCCTCGCCTCCGCCGCGCCGTCCTTCGACAAGGACGAGAGAGGCGGGCGCCGTCGCGTCCGCGTGGACAAAGGTCGCACGCTTCGGCTCGATCCCCGCCGTCCGCATGGCGGCGAAGAGGGGCGCGAGCCTCTCGGGGCGGTACACGGCGGCGAAGGTGCCTCCGTAGTTCAGCGCACGCCCGGCGGCAGAGAGAAAGTCGTCGATCGTACCGTGAATCTCTCGCCTTGCGATATTTTTCCGCTCGGCGGGATTTTCGTAGCCCGTCCCGCGCTTCATATACGGGGGATTGGTGAAGACGAGATCGTAGCTTTCGTTTTGCGCGGGGATAAAATCCCGCACATCGCAGAGCCGCGGGGAAAGGCGGTCGGATAAACCGTTGATTTCCGCGTTCTTTGCGGTGAGGTCTGCATAGTCTTCCTGTATCTCGAGCGCCGTGACGGTCTGTACCTTTCCACGCGTCAGGAGGAGCAGGGAGAGAATTCCCGAGCCGGAGCCGAGCTCCAGCCCTTTTGTATATCCTTTACCGATGTAACCCGCGAGCAGGAGCGCGTCGGTGCCGAAGGTAATGCCGTCGGTCTTCTGAATGAGGGTCAGACGGTCGTTGACGCGGTCTGTCCGCTCGTTTTCTTCTGTCATGGGGCGCTCCTTTCACGGTATCTTGAACATAAAGAAAGCAGGCTGTCGCATTCGGACGGTTGGTTCCGACTGTTACAGCCTGCTATGTAGCCGAAAAACCGTCAGGACGGAATTACTCTTCGGCAGGAGCGCCCACGGGGCAGGTGTCCGCACAGGTGCCGCAGGACACGCACTCATCAGCGTTGATCACATACTTGCCGTCGCCTTCGGAAATGCAGCCGACAGGGCAAGCATCGGCGCAAGCACCGCAGCTGATGCATTCGTCGGAAATCTTATAAGCCATGGTTTTTACCTCCGTATGAAATGATATACCTCATTGTAACATATTTGCGGAAAAAATCAAGTGCTTTTTCAAAAATATTTTGCAGGGGGCGGAAAAAAAGACGGAAAAAGGGGGAAAATACGGATTATTTGTTATCTTCCGAAGGCTTTTTGTCGCCTTTTTTCTGCGGGAGCCGCAGAACCTTGATTTCGGCGATCCGATAGAGACGGATGTCGTCCTTGTCCTTGCCCGTGAGCTTGACGCGCAGAGCACCGGCGAGCGGGCGGGTTTCGATGACGGCGCCTTCACCGTCGGGGGTCGATACGACACTGCCGACCGGGGGCGTCACCTTGATCGCCTCTTCGTAGACCGGGTGCTCGTATTGCAGACAGCACATCAGTCTGCCGCAGGCACCCGAGACCTTCGCGGAATTTAAGGAGAAGTTCTGCTCCTTTGCCATCTTGATGGAGACCTGGACAAAGTCGGAGAGGAAGTCCGCACAGCAGTAGGGACGACCGCAGGCGGCAAGACCGCCCATCATCTTCGCCTCGTCGCGGATTCCGATCTGCCGGAGTTCGATACGCGTGCGGAAGGTCGCGGCGAGATCTTTGACAAGCTCGCGGAAATCGACGCGCGACTCACAGGTGAAGTAGAAGATCAGCTTTGAATTGTCGAAGGTATATTCCGCGGCGACAAGGCGCATGCCGAGTCCGTGTTCCTTGATCTTTTTCTTACAGATGAGGGCGGCGTCGAGCTCCATCTCGTGGTTTCTCGCGTCGCGCTCGAGGTCGCTCGCCGTCGCGCGGCGGCGGATCGGCTTGAGCGGCGGGGTGATCTCCGCGCCGTCGATCTCGCGGTTCGGCACCTTGACGGTTCCGATCTCGATCCCGCGGGAGGTCTCGACAATGACGCGGTCGCCGACCTTGTAGATTTCTTTTCCGGGGGAGAAGTAATAGATCTTTCCCGCACGGTGAAAATTGATGCCGACAATGGTGAACATGCCGACGAGGGGTTCCGGCTTTTTGACTTCCGGCTTCTTTGCGTCGGGTTTTGCGCCTCCGTCACGCTTTGCGCCGGTCGGTTTCTTTTCGTTTTCTTCCATGAAGTTGCCTTTCTTGTGATAGGGGTTATAGGGTTTTGAGCTTTGCCGCGAGATCCGCGAGGATCGCGTTGATGTTTCCGTTCTGCCGGTTGTATCCCGCTGTCTCCGAGAAGAGATCGAAGAGACGGAGAATCCGTTTTTTCGTCAGAAGTGCGGCGACCTCTTCCGCCGTACTCCGGCTTGTGTAAAAGAGAGGAGCACCTTCCGCGTGGCATTTGACGAGGAGCAGGTCACGCAGGGCGAGGAGCACCTCGTCGAGCGCGTCCGACAGTTCCGTCCGCTTGGAGGGCAGGGCGAGCACGGCGGTGCGCACCGTGAGATAGGAAGCACCGGGAAGGGCGGCGCGGATCAGTCCCTCGGTGACGGCGCGGCTTTTCTTCGTCGCCTCGTTTTCTTTTCCCGAGATGTCGGCGAGTGCCGCTCCGAGTTTTCCGTCCGCGTGCAATACGGCGGCTCGGAACCCTTCGGGGTCTCTCTCTTTCAGCGCTTTGGCGTCGGGACTTGTCCGCAGAAGATATTCCTCGATCGCGGACGGCTCGAGTCTGTGCATGCGGGTCAGCTGGGCACGACTCTGTATGGTGGTCAGGATTTTTTCACACCCGTCGGCGAGTAAGAGGATCACGACACCGGGGGGCGGCTCTTCGAGCACCTTCAGAAGGGCGTTTTGCGCCTGCGGCGTCGCAGTGTCGAAATCTTCGATGATATAGACTTTATGGGCGGATTCCGTCGCGGAGAGAAACATGTCCTCGCGGAAGGCGCGCACATCGTCCACGCCGATCGTCGCGCGGCCGTCCGTGCGACCGAGCAGTTTGACATCGGTGAAGTTCCCCTCGCGGATTCTCCGACAGGTATTGCAGATTCCGCAGGGAAGAGGGAGATCGTCGCGCGCGAGATTTTCGCAGTTGAGCGCCGCGGTGATTCCGCGGGCGAGCGTGTGCCTGCCGCTTCCGGCAGGTCCCGCGATCAGATGGGCGTGCGGGAGCGTCCCCGTGCGGATCGCGTCGCCGAGGCGTCGTGCCGTGTCGTCGTTGCCGACGAGCGTCGGAAAATAGGTGCGCATAGGTTCCCTCCCGTAAAAATCATAAATTTATTATATACGAAATCGGCGGAAATGTCAATCGTTTTTCCCGCCCGCACGGGATTTTTTCACGGAAACCTCCGCAAAAAGAAGAAAAATACGGAAAAGCGGAAAAAATTCCGGGGAAAAACTTGTATTTCCCTCCGATCTGTGGTAAAATAACAGAATAAGACCGCGGACGGCTCATCTGTCGCCGCGTTACAAGGAGAAACAACGATGGAAAAGTTTTATCTGACAACCGCCATTGCCTACGCTTCGCGTAAGCCGCACTTCGGGAACACCTACGAGATCATCATGTCCGACGCCTTCGCCCGCTTTCAGCGGCAGATGGGGAAGGATGTGTTCTTCTGCACCGGTACCGACGAGCACGGACAGAAGATCGAAGAGTATGCCGAGGCGGCGGGAGTAAGCCCGAAACAGTATGTGGACAAGGTGTCCGCCGAAGTGCGCGGCATCTGGGATCTCATGGGCGCGAGCTATGATTACTTTATCCGCACCACCGATGAAAACCATGAGAAGACGGTACAGAAGATTTTCCGTCGCTTCTATGAGCAGGGGGACATTTACAAGGGATTTTACGAGGGCTGGTATTGCAAGCCCTGTGAATCCTTCTTCACCGCGACGCAGGTCACGGACGGGAAGTGTCCCGATTGCGGCAGACCCGTCGGGCAGGCGAAGGAGGAGGCATATTTCTTCCGTATGTCCGCCTATGCCGACAGACTCATGAAATATATCGACGAACATCCGGAGTTCATCGAGCCGGAGAGCCGTAAGAAGGAAATGGTCAACAACTTCTTAAAAGCCGGACTTCAGGATCTGTGCGTCTCCCGCACCTCCTTCCGTTGGGGGATTCCCGTGGATTTTGACGATAAGCATGTCGTCTATGTCTGGCTTGACGCCCTGACGAACTATATCACTGCGATCGGCTATGACCCCGACAAGAGCTACGAAGAGCAGAGCGAGAACTTCCGCAAGTGGTGGCCTGCCGATGTGCACATCATCGGCAAGGACATTCTGCGCTTCCATACCATCTACTGGCCGATCTTCCTGATGGCGCTCGGACTTCCTCTGCCGAAGAAGGTCTTCGGTCACCCGTGGTTCAACTTCGGTACCGATAAGATGAGTAAATCGCGCGGCAATGTCGTCTATGCCGACGAGCTTGCCGAGGACATCGGTGTCGACGGTGTGCGTTACTACGCGCTCTCCGAAATGCCCTATAACGCCGACGGTGCGATCACCTATGAGAATGTCCTCGCCCGTTATAACAACGATCTTGCGAACAACCTCGGAAATCTCGTCAGCCGTACGCACGCGATGACGAAGAAGTATTTCGACGGGATCGTTCCCGCACCCGCCGACACCGAAGAGGTGGATCTCGATCTGAAGAAAGCGGTGAAGTGGGCGGCGGATTCCTCCCGCACTCTGGCGTCGGATTATCACATTGCGGACGCTCTCGATGAGATTTTCTCCATGCTCCGCCGCGCAAACAAGTATATCGACGAGACCATGCCGTGGGCACTTGCGAAGGACGAGGCAAAGCGTCCGCGCCTCGGTACGGTCCTCTATAATCTTCTTGAAACCATTCGTCAGGCGGCAGTCCTCCTGACGCCCTATATCCCCACGACGGCGGAGAAGATCTTCGCCGAGCTCGGCACGGATAAGAAGGACTACGCGACCACCGCGACCTTCGGCGTGCTGGAAGCCGGGCGTCCGCTCGGAGAGGGAGGGATTCTCTTTGCCCGCCTCGACGAGAAGGAATTCTTCGCAAAGCAGGAGGCACGCCGTGCCGCCGCCATGCCCAAAGAAGAGACGACAACCGAGCCGGAACATGAAGAGCCGATCGGGATCGAGGACTTCGGAAAGTGCGAGCTCCGCGTCGCCGAGATTCTGACCTGCGAGCCTGTGCCGAAGGCAAAGAAACTTCTGAAACTCACGGTCGACCTCGGTTACGAAAAGCGTCAGATCGTCTCGGGCATCGCGAAATTCTATACACCCGACGACCTGATCGGCAAGAAGGTCATCGTCGTCGCCAATCTGAAGCCCGCGAAGCTCTGCGGCGTGGACAGCTACGGTATGCTCCTCGCCTCGGGAGAAGAAGAGGTCAGGGTGGTATTCCTCGATCCCGCGGCAAAGAACGGGGACAGAATCCACTGATGCGGTACTTCGACTCTCACGCGCATTATTATGATGAGCGCTTTCGGAAAGAATGTGAGGAGGGCGTTGACGCCCTCCTCACCCGTCTCTTTGCGGAGTCGGTCTCCGGGATTGTCAATGTCGGCACCTCACCCGAGACCTGCCGCGCCGCGATCCGACAGACGAGGCGCTATCCCGCGATGTATACCGCCCTCGGCATTCATCCGACCGACGGGCAGTTGCTCGACGATCCCGACGCCGCTCTTTCCGAGGTGGAGAACATGATTCTCGACCCCGAAAACAAATGTGTTGCCCTCGGCGAGATCGGACTCGATTATCACTATCCCGATACCGATAAAGAAAAGCAGGCATATCTTTTTGACCGTCAGATGGAGCTTGCGGCGCGCCTCGATCTTCCCGTCGTGATTCATGACAGGGAGGCGCACGGCGATGTCATGGAGACAATCCTCCGGCATAAGAAGACCCGTGGCGTCCTTCACAGCTTCTCGGGCAGTCCAGAGATGGCAGAGGAGCTTGTGCGCCTCGGCTATTTCATCTCCTTTTCCGGCACACTTACTTTTCAGAATGCCAGACGGACGGTGGAGAGCGCCGCTAAAGTCCCGCCCGAGAAAATCCTCATCGAGACCGATTGCCCCTATCTTGCGCCGCATCCCTTGCGCGGCACGCTGAACCATTCGGGCAATCTCGCCTATACCGCCGCCCGCCTTGCCGGGATTCTCGGGACTTCTCCCGAAACAGCCGCCCGCCTGACGGAAGAGAACGCAAGACGGTTTTTCTCTCTTGAGAAAATATAGTTTTCCGCCCGCGTGCCCTGCGGGTGTCCCTCACAAAACGAAAAGCACCGCCCCGATACCGGAGAAATTCTTCCGGCAGAGAACGGTGCTTTTTATATTTGTCGGACGGTTTTATGTCTCTTCCGACTCGCCCGCGCCGACATAGCCGAAGACATAGTCGACGCCGGAGAAGGTCGTGTGCAGGAGCATGAGCACGGCGGTCGGCACTCTGCCGACATCGACGCTCACCCCGTTGTAGCAAAGCTCGGAGACCAGCGAGAGCTTTTTGCGGATCGCCGCGAGGGATTCAAAGCGTACGATCCGATCTTCCCGCCTTCCGCCGCCGAAGCGCCGATAGGAAAAAGAAGAGAGTAGCGTATCCGGATCGGTTTTTATTTCTGCCTTGCATTTATATGCAATTTTTGAGATTTCGTCGCTGTCAACCGGGTCGTCTCCATCGTATCCGAAGGCGGAAATATCAAGAAATGCTTTCGAGCTTTCAAACCCTTCGGCATAAGAGGTGAAGACGGCACGCTCTCCGTCCTCAAAGGAAGGCGGCGGGTCAAGGGTGCATTTTTCGTACATCAGGATCACGCCGTCGGAGAGATCGTTCCCCGAGATGTTCTCGTTTGCGTCCGCCTCGGTAAAGAGGAGGAGATCACAGCCGAGAAGACATTTTTTTGCCTCGAGAAGGAAAGCGTCGTATTCCTCCGGCGTCTCCTTTGCCATGCGGTAAGCGGCGAGGGTGATCCCGTCATATCCCTTTTCTTTGGCAAAGGTTGCGATCGTGTCGATCAGGGCGGCGCGTCGTGTCGGTTCTTTGGCAAAGGCTTCGTCCTCTCCGATCCCCGTCACGCGGAGCAGAACGGATTTTCCCATTTCCTTCGCGGTGCGACGGAGATTTGTGAAATCGGCGAGAGGGTAGATATGTTCGCCGTCGGTTTTCAGCCCGGAGAAGGTGACATAAGTAAGATAGGGAAGCGCCGTGCGGAATCTGTCGGCGTCACATCCCGGGTAAACATAGCCGTTGACTGCCGCCATGCCGCCCGTCGGTGTGTCATAATGAATGGCAAGCAGCTGTCCTGCGTAGAGGGTATCCGTCCCGCCGAGCTGCGGGTTGTTTTTGTAAAGCTCGCTTTTCTTCACGCCGAAACGCGCGGCGATCTTCGTGAGGGTGTCACCGCCGCGCACGGTATAGGTTTTTGTAGGGGTGAGAATGAGCAATTCTTCGCCGACCGAGAGACGGTCGGGGTCGCGCAGTCCGTTGTTCTCGATGATCTTCATCGGAGAGACGGCATATTTTCGTGCGATTTTGAAAACGGTATCTCCGCTTTCCACGGTGTGCAGTATCATAGGTTTCTTCCTTTCGTTCCTTTCAGTTTTATTGTATGCCCGCTTGTATGATTCGGTGCTTTTCTGTCTATACTTTGCGAAAGACAGGGGACGCGCTCCGTAAGGGGGCGTTCCGAGTAACGAAAAAGGAAGGTCAGAAGAATGAAAACCGAAATCACAGAAATTCGCGCAAGAGAAATTCTCGATTCCCGCGGCAATCCCACCGTGGAAGCCACCGTCATTCTGAAGGACGGAACGGCGGCAGCCGCCTCCGTCCCCTCCGGTGCGTCTACCGGAAAGTATGAGGCGACGGAGCTTCGCGATACGGAGAATCCGAGGTATTTCCGCATGGGAGTAGAACATGCGGTCGAGAATGTCACGCGCAGAATCGCACCCGCCCTCATCGGCATATCGGCGACCGAGCAGTCGAGGGCGGACTCTCTTATGATAGCACTGGACGGGGCGTATAATAAGTCGAATCTCGGAGCAAATGCAATTCTTTCCGTTTCTCTCGCGACGGCGAAGGCTGCCGCCGCCTCTCTCGGAATTCCGCTCTACCGTTATCTCGGCGGTGCGCTCGCCACTAGGCTGCCGATTCCGATGATGAATGTCCTGAACGGCGGCGCACATGCGACAAACAATGTCGATATTCAGGAGTTTATGATCGTCCCCGTCGGGGCGGATTCTTTTGCCGACGGCGTGCGTATGTGTGCGGAGGTATACCATGCCTTGAAAAATCTTCTCCGTTCCGCCGGGAAAGAGACGGGCGTCGGAGACGAGGGCGGCTTCGCGCCGTCGCTCGGCACGGACGAGGAGGCGATCGAGTGGCTGATCCGCGCGATCGAAAAAGCAGGGTATCGTGCGGGAGAAGATCTGATGATCTCCCTTGATATTGCCGCGTCCGAATGGAAGGAAGAGGACGGTTATATATTGAAAAAGAGCGGAAAAAAGTATACCGCCGATGCACTCTGTGACTTTTATCTCGGGCTCAGAAAAAAATATCCGATCCTTTCGATCGAGGACGGTATGGGCGAGGAGGATGCGTACGGCTGGCGTCGGCTGACAGAGCTTCTCGGCGGGAATACGATGCTCGTCGGGGATGATCTCTTTGTCACGAACCGCGCCCGCCTCGCCGAGGGAATCCGCGAGGGATACGGGAACGCCATACTGATCAAACCGAATCAGATCGGCACGCTCACCGAGACCGCCGCGACCGTCGCACTGGCAAAGGAGCACGGCTACCGCGTCATACTCTCTCACAGAAGCGGAGAGACGGGAGATACACTGATTGCCGACCTTGCCGTGGCGCTCGGCGCGGATTATATCAAAAGCGGCGCCCCCGCCCGCGCGGAGAGAACAGAAAAGTATAATCGCCTGATGAAGATCGAAAGCGAAATCTTCGGCGCGAGCTACGGCGTGTGACACCGTTCTTGACAGCGCGGAGAAATTGTGCTATACTGTCGGAAGAAAACTTTTTCGGGAGGTGACGCGATGGGAGAGAATATGACGGTCGGTAAGACACAGACGCAAGGTGCGGGCGATCCGGTACTCACCGCGTTTGCCGAGCGCGGATTTTATGTGTCCGAGACGCGCGGCGGAAGTATGCGCCCCCTCTTTCATACCCATGACAGCACGGTTTTTATTCTTCCTCTCGAAGGCAAAGCGAAAAAATACGACGCCGTCCTGTATCCCGGCAGAGAGGGCAGCTATATTCTCCACCGCGTCATCGGTTTCGGAGAGGGAGAGTATAAAATCCGGGGCGACAGCACCTATGTGACGGAACATGTGAAGTGTGAGCGGGTCGTCGGCATTCTCTCGGAGTTTGTCAGGAGAGGGAAGCACCATACGGTAGACGAGCGCGGCTATCGCATTTATGTGCGCCTTTGGCACGCGATCTATCACGTGCGATATGTGTTTCATTTTCTTTACCTTTTCGCCTACCGGATATATCGGAAACTCTTCCGCCGAAAGCGCGGATGACAGACGGCGTCCTACCGGATAAAGGAGGTTTTGATTTTTTCCTCCCGCTCCGGGAGAGGGACGCCGTTCTTTTTTGCGAGATCAATTGCGCGGGTGAGAAAAATGAGATTCTCCGCTGCGATTCTCAGTGTCTGAAGTCCTTCTTTGTCCTCTTCCGCCTCGGCGGGCGTCGTCCCGTGCAGAATACACCAATAGTTTCCGCTGACAAGCGGCATGCTGTTGAAGGTGAAGAAGCGCTCGATCTCCGAAAGGGCTGTGACATTGCCTCCGCGACGGGAGACGGCGAGGGCGACGGCGGGCTTGCCGCAGAGAGCGGATGACGCGGAATAAAAGAGTCGTCCCATCGCACATTTGAGCGCACCGCTCGCACCTGCGTAATGCACGGGCGTTCCGAAGACAAAGGCGTCCGCCTCTCCCGCGCGGTCTGCGAGCGCATTCACTCCGTCATCGAAAAAGCAGCGTCCGCTTTTTTTGCAAAGTCCGCAGGCGATGCAGGTGAGAATCGGGGAATTGCCGAGCCAGAAGGTTTCGGTACCGACGCCCGCCTTTTCGGCTGCGGTACGGAATTCTGCGAGAGCACGGTCGGTGACGCCGTGCTCGTGCGGGGAACCGTTGATCAAAAGAATTTTCATTTTTCTTATTTCCTTTCTTGACAATCCCGCAGAAGGGGACTATAATATAATATATAAAATAAATATGAAAAGGAGTGCTGTCGCATGACAGCGTGACCTGTATCATGAAAACAAAAATTGATATTTTTTCCGGATTTCTCGGCGCCGGTAAGACGACGCTGATTAAAAAACTGATTGCCGAAGCATACACCGGCGAAAAGGTTGTCCTGATCGAGAACGAGTTCGGCGAGATCGGTATCGACGGCGGATTCCTGAAAGACGCCGGGATTCAGATCACCGAGATGAACTCGGGCTGTATCTGCTGTTCTCTTGTCGGTGACTTCAGAGCGGCACTTGCCAAGGTGATTGACGAATATCACCCCGACCGTATCATCATCGAACCGTCGGGCGTCGGTAAGCTCTCCGATGTCATTCGTGCCGCTTCCACTGCCGATCCCGAAAAGGCGGAGCTCAACTGCTTTACGACCGTTGTCGACGCCGGAAAGTGCAAGATGTATATGAAGAACTTCGGCGAATTCTTCAACGATCAGATCGAGCATGCCTCTGCGATCGTTCTCTCCCATACCGACGCGGTTTCCGCGGCGAAGGTGGAAGAGGCGGTGGCGCTTCTCCGCACACACAATGCGAAGGCGACGATCGTCACCACACCGTGGAGCGAGCTTGACGGTAAGACCATTCTTGCCGCCATGGAGCAGAAGGACACGCTTGAGGACGCGCTTGAGCTTCTTGCACATGAAGAAGAGCATCATCACCATCACCATCATCATGACGAAGACGACGATCATTGCTCCTGCGGACACCATCACGACGATGATGACGATGACGACGACGATGAGGAGGAGCATGAACATCATCACGATCATGACGATGACGATCACTGCTCCTGCGGACATCACCACCATCACGATGACGACGATGATGACGATGAAGAAGAGCATGAACATGAGCACCATCATCACGACGGTGAGACCTGTTCCTGCGGGCATCACCATCATCACGATCACGACGCCGACGAGGTGTTCCAGAGCTTCGGCGCCGAGACTACACATACCTTCTCCGAGGAAAAACTGCGTGACATTCTCTCCGCCTTTGACGAGGATCATACCTACGGCATGATTCTGCGTGCGAAGGGAATTGTGCCCGCCGAGGACGGCAGATGGATTCACTTCGACTATGTGCCGGGCGGCATTGATATCCGCTATGGTGCCGCCGGCATCATCGGGCGCCTCTGCGTGATCGGCTCCGGGCTGAACCGCGATGCGCTGAAAACCCTGTTTGCTCTGTAAGACGAAGAACCCGCGGCAGGGACATGCCTCCGAGAGGCGATATGTCCCATGATCCTTGTGACTTATGCCGCCGCGTGGGCGGCGGAATGGAGATTTTATGGATATTCCCGTTTATCTGTTTACCGGCTTTCTCGAGGCGGGGAAAACAAAATTTATCATCGAGACCATGCAGGACGAGAACTTCAACGATAAAAAGAAGAAGTATCTGATTCTGCGGTGCGAGGACGGTGAGGAGGAGTACGATCCCGCCGAGCTCGGCGACAATGTGTCGCTCGCCTCCTTTGACGACGAGCAGGATCTCACGACCGACCGCCTGCTCGCAAGGCAGAAGCAGGCGAAGGCGGACATCGTCGTCGTCGAATATAACGGTATGTGGCAGCTTGATAAGTTTTATAACGCTCTGCCTGAAAATTTCATGGTATATCAGGAAATTTTCATTGCGGATTCGACGACGATTCTTTCCTATAACGCGAACATGCGCCAGCTCGTCGTGGACAAGCTGACGAGTGCGGAGATGGTGGTTTTCAACCGCACGACCGAGAAGACGGACAAGAACGAGCTGCATAAGCTGGTGCGTACGATCAGCCGGAAGGCGAATATTTGCTACGAGGATACGGCAGGTGAGATTACCTTCGACGACATCGAAGATCCGCTTCCGTTCGATATCAACGCTCCCGTCATCGAGATCAAGGACGAAGATTTCGCCCTCTTTTATCGTGACATGAGCGAAGAGTTCGAGAAATACGACGGTAAGACGGTACGCTTCAAAGGGATCGTCGCCCTGGACGCGTCGCTTCCGAAGGGGCAGTATGCGATCGGACGCCATATCATGACCTGTTGTGAGGCGGACATCGCCTACCGCGGCGTCGTGGCGAAAGGAATGGGGAGCCTCACCCTGAAGACCCGCGACTGGGTCACCGTGGAGGGGAAACTCGCGACGGAGTATTCAAAGCTCTATCGCGGGAAAGGTCCCGTCCTCACCGTGACAAAGATTGAGCGCGCGGAGAAGCCCACGCAAGAGGTCGCCACCTTCTATTGAGTTCATAATGATTTTTGTGGGAGTCGACACCCGGGCTTATCCCGCGTGCCGGCTTCTTTTTTTAAAAGAGCGCTTCTGTACCGCGAAGGCGTCTTTAGCGAAAGAACCGATACCGAAAGAGAAAGGAGAAAACGATGAAAACCTTGACGGCATATCTTCGTCCTTACCGTGCTCTGATTACCGTCTGTCTGCTTTTCAAGACGATTGCTTCTTTCTGCGAGCTGTTCATTCCCGCCCTCCTCGGCTATATGATTGACGAGGTGGTGCCGAAAGAAGATCTCGGCGCCGTACTGGCGGCGGGCGGTGCGATGCTCCTTCTTTCGCTTCTGACGCTTCTGTTTCATATCCTCGGCAATCGCACGGCGGCAAAGGCGTCGGGATATGTAGCCCACGATCTTCGTCATGACCTGTTTCTGAAAACCGTGAATCTCGACGCCCCCGCGATCGACGCCTACGGCACTCCTTCACTGACCTCGCGTCTGACGACGGATACTTATCATGTGACGGCGTTTCTCGCACGGCTTTTCCGCCTCGGCGTCAAGGCACCGATCACCCTGATCGGTGGTATTGTTATCACGCTGGTGCTGGATGCCCGTCTCGCCGTCGCACTGATCGCGACCTTACCCCTTGTCTCTTTGACCGTGTGGGTGATTACAAGGCGGGCAACGCCTCTTTATTACGAAGAGCAGACGGTTCTCGATGATATGGTGCGCAAGGTCGATGAGACCGCGAGCGGTATTCGTGTCATCAAGGCACTGTCAAAAACCGCATACGAGACCGACGCCTTCTGCCGGGTCAACCGCCGCCTTGAGAAAAAAGAAGTGGAGGCGGGACGCCTGCTTTCTCTGACAAAGCCTCTGTGCGACCTTCTTCTGAACCTCGGACTCTGTGCCGTCATTCTGATCGGCACGCTTTTGGCGGCGCATACCGGCTTCCACGCGGCGGGTACGCTTTTGTCCTTTATGACTTATTTCACCGTGATCCTGAACAACATGATCATGATGACACGCATCTTCATTCAGCTTTCCCGGTGCATGGCATCGGCGGAGCGGATCTCCGAGGTCCTGACGACCGAGAGCCGTATGCCGACCCTTCCCGCCCCGCATACGGCGGAGGAGGGGGCATATCTCCGCTTTGAGCATGTGACCTTCTCCTATAATAAGAGAACTCCCGACCTTGCCGACATTTCCTTCACACTCTCTCGCGGGGAGACGCTCGGCATTATCGGTGCGACGGGATCGGGAAAGAGCACTTTGATTTCGCTATTGCTTCGTCTTTACGATCCAGACGAAGGGCGGATTCTGCTTGACGGACGGGATATCCGTTCCTATCCGTATGCGGAGCTTCGCCGTAAATTCGGCGTCTGCTTTCAGTATGATTTCGTTCCTTCCGCGACACTCGCGGAGAATGTCGTCTTTTTCCGCGAAAGGTCGGAAGAGGATCTTGCCCGCGCTTTAGACACGGCGCAGGCGGCATCCTTTGTCGAGAAGCTTTCCGAGGGAGAAGAGACGCATATCGACAGCCGCGGTGCCAACCTTTCGGGTGGGCAGAAACAGCGCCTGACGCTGGCGCGTGCCCTGTACGGCTCACCGGAAATTCTGGTTCTCGATGACGCGACGAGCGCCCTTGACTATAAAACCGACAGAGACCTTCGCGCGGCACTGAAAAAACAGGCAAAGGCGACCACGATTCTCGTCTCTCAGCGGATCGCCACGATCCGCGACGCCGATCGGATTCTTTTTCTGACCGACGGTCGCATCACGGGCTATGGCACCCATGACGAGCTGATGACGACACACGCGGGATACCGCGAGATCGCAAATATGCAGGGGAGGTGAGAAGATGAAGAATCCTTCGACATTCAACCCGAAGAACCGTACCGGCGGACGCGATCTTTTGCGTGGGCATGACATCGGCTATATTTATCGCGGTCTTTGGCGCTACCTCTCTCACGATAAATGGAAATTGCTCTCGGCGATCTTTCTGACCGTTGTCTCGGGTGTTCTTTCCATTACGGGCACCTCGCTCGCGGCGTCTGCCATCGGCGCCATCGCGGGAGAAAATACGGGCGATGTGTATCTGTATCTTCTCCTGATGGTGGTATTTTATGTATTGTCTTCGGTGATCGCTTACCTCTTGTCCGTCGTCATGCTGAAACTGTCGCAGAGAATCAGCGCCAAGATGAGGGAGGACATCTATCGGAAACTCGTTACGCTCCCCGTCGGCTTTTTCGACCGTCATCAGGCGGGAGAAATCGTCAGCACAGTTACATATGATGTCAACACGGTCGGCGAATCGCTGTCGAGCGACTTTCTGCAGATCATTTCGAGCCTTGCCACCGTAATCTACGCCTTTATTCTGATGATTACGGTGTCTTTGCGGCTGATGATCGTCTTTTTCGTCACCATACCGCTCTCGATTCTTTTGACGCACATCATCTCGAAGATCACCCGTCCGCTCTTCCGTAAGCGGAGTGCCGCACTCGCCGAGATGAACGGCTACGCCGAAGAGATGATCGCCGGACAGAAGGTCATTCGTACTTACGCCGCGGAAGATGCCGTCGGTGCCGGCTTTGAAGAAAAGAATTCCGAAGCATCGAACGCTTATATCAATGCGGAAGCAAACGGAACGATGGCGGGACCGTCTGTCAACTTTGTAAACAACCTTTCGATGACCCTCGTCAACATTTTCGGTGCGATCCTGTATATGACGGGCGGCGGGCTCTCCCTCGAGGGACTGTCCCGTTTCGTCCTCCTTTCCCGGAAATTTTCGGGACCCATCAACCAAATCGCGAACATTTACGCGGACATTCAGTCGGCGCTTGCCGCGGCGGAGCGCGTCTTCCGTCTGATCGACGAAACACCGGAACCGGAGGACTTCGCCGACGCCCGCGCGCTTCCGCCCCCGCACGGAGAAATCCGGTTTTCTCATGTCAGATTCGGCTATGATCCCGCACGCCCCGTGCTGAAGGATCTGTCCTTTGTTGCCTCTCCCGGCTCCGTCACCGCCATCGTCGGTCCGACCGGCGCAGGGAAGACGACGATCATCAACCTTCTCATGCGCTTTTACGATATCGACGACGGCAGTATTCTGATCGACGGGGAGGATATGTATTCCTTTACCCGCGACAGCCTGCGCGCCGCTTATACCATGGTGCTTCAGGAGACATGGCTCTTCCGCGGGACGGTGTATGAAAACATTGCCTACGGCAGGGAAGGCGTGAGTCGTGAGCAGGTCGAGGCGGTCTGCCGCGCCGCGAGAATTCATTCCTATATCGAAAGCCTTCCCGAAGGCTATGACACCGTCATCACCGAGGGGGACGCGATATCCAAAGGACAAAAACAGCTTCTTACCATCGCACGGGCGATGCTCATGGATTCTCCGATGCTGATTCTCGATGAGGCAACCTCCAATGTCGACTCCGCAACGGAAAAGGATATTTCCGATGCCATGATTGCCCTGATGCGCGGGCGCACCTGTTTTGTCATCGCGCACCGCCTGTCCACCATTCGCGACGCCGATCGGATTCTTGTCGTACGGGAGGGAGATGTCGTGGAGCAGGGGACGCATGACGAGCTTCTCGAAAAGCGCGGATTTTACAGCGAGCTCTATCACGCACAGTTTGACACCGCCTGACGGAATTTTGTCGGTTTCTCTTTACAAACGGCACAAAATCTGTTATACTGTATATATATTTTGAAGAATCTGTCGGAGACACCGGAGATTGATACCTTACTTTGCCGCCGGACAGGCGGCGGAACGGAGATTTGACATGCAAGACGAAACATTTCCTTTCTCTTTCTTCCGCGAGAGCGGCGAGGGAAGTGTTCTGAAACCGCACCGCCACGAGAAGGCGATGGAGATCCTCGAGATTGTGGAAGGGGAGGCGACCGTCGGCATTGGGACGACAACGCTTGCGGCACAGACGGGTGACTTTTTCTACATTCCCGCGGATATGATGCACCGCGTAGAAGCGACGGACGGTACCGTCACGGTGCGCGGACTCGTGTTCGATACCTCGATTCTCGAGGAGAACATGCAGAGCTTCGATACCGAGATCCTTTATATGTTCTATATCCAGTCGAAGAACCGGATTACGGCTTTCCGCCCGTCCCATGGGGTCTATGATGTGCTTGCGCACTATATGCAGGATTCGTATGACGAATTTCTCGGCAAAGATGTCTGCTATAAATTGCCGATCCGCGCGAATATCTATCTGATGATGACCGCACTTCTGCGGCACTATTGCGGCATGAAGAATGAACAGGAGCGCATGATTTATCACAATGTCCTGCGCATGCGCCCGATCCTCGAGCATATCGAAGCGCACTATAAAGAGAAGATTTATGTCGATCATCTTGCCGAGCAGATGATGGTCTCTCCCGACTACTTCACGAAGATGTTCCGCGAAAGTATAGGGAAGACTCCGGTCGACTATATCAACGATCTGCGGATTCACCGTTCGCTTGAGCTTCTCGCAGAAGGGGACAGCACGATGGCGGAGATTGCGGAGGAGACCGGCTTTGCCAATCCGAACTACTTTCATAAGATTTTCAAGCAATATATGGATATGCGTCCTCTCGCCTATCGTAAGCTTGCGCGCTGACGCTGTGGGTAAAGAAAAAAGGATACGGAAGATTTCTCTTTCCGTATCCTTTTTCTGTCATTTGTCGGAGGACCCCGCTTGGAGTTTTGGTTCTTCCTTCTCGGCTTTGATGACGCGGAGCGGCTCTTTTCCTTCCACGAAGGCTTTGGTTACCACGACCTCCTCGACTCCCTCTTCGGAGGGAAGCTCGAACATCGGGCGCATCATGATCCCTTCAAGAATGGAGCGAAGCCCGCGGGCGCCGGTCTGCCGCTCGATGGCAAGGTGAGCGATGGCACGGAACGCGTCCTCTTCAAAGGTGAGACGGATGCCGTCCATGCCGAGCAGTTTCTGATACTGCTTGTAGAGTGCGTTCTTCGGCTCTTTGAGAATCCGGACAAGGGACTCTTCATCTAGATTGTCCAGCGTGACAATGACGGGCAGACGACCGACAAGCTCGGGGATCAGACCGTATTTCACGACATCGTGAGCGATGACATCTTTGTAGACCCCGTGCGCGACTTTCTCCTTTGCCGTCTTCTTCTCAGTGGAGAAGCCGATCTGTTGATTTCCTTTTCTCTGCTCGATGATGCTCTCGATTCCGTCGAAGGCACCGCCGCAGATGAAGAGAATGTTTTTGGTATTGATCTGAATGAATTCCTGATTCGGGTGCTTGCGTCCGCCTTGCGGAGGGACATTGGCGATCGTACCCTCGAGAATTTTCAGAAGTGCCTGCTGAACGCCCTCACCCGAGACATCGCGGGTGATCGAGCGGTTTTCTCCCTTGCGGGAGATTTTGTCGATCTCGTCGATGTAGATGATGCCGCGCTCGGCAAGCTCGATGTCATAGTCCGCCGCCTGAATCAGGCGGAGCAGGATGTTTTCGACATCCTCGCCGACATAGCCCGCCTCGGTCAGCGTGGTCGCGTCCGCAATGGCGAAGGGAACCTTGAAGCTCTTGGCGAGTGTCTGCGCGATATAGGTTTTTCCGACACCTGTCGGACCGAGGAGGAGAACATTGGATTTTTGGAGCTCGACACCGTCCGATGCTTCCGCATTCTCTTCCGCGGCTTTCCGTTTTCCGCCGCGTTTGCCTTTTTTCTCGGCGTCCTTCAGCGTCAGAATCCGCTTGTAATGGTTGTAGACCGCGACCGAAAGCGCGAGCTTTGCCTCGTCCTGTCCGATGACATAGTCATCGAGCATTTTTTTGATCTCAATCGGCTTCGGCAGGGAAGAAAAGGAGAGAGAATCCTCTTCTTTCGTTGTTTTCGGAGGTGCAAAGTGTTCTTCGATAAATTCGGAGCAGATATCAATGCAGCTGTCGCAGATATAGCAGTCGCCTTCCTGCGAGGGAATCAGGAGAGAAACCTCTTCCTCACTCCGTCCGCAGAAAGAACAATGGCGTCCTTTTGTTTTTCCGGGCATATCAGTTTGATTCCTTTTTCGTGATGACCTTGTCGATGAGTCCGTATTCCCGTGCTTCCTCCGCACTTAAGAAGTTGTCGCGGTCGGTATCCTTACGGATGGTTTCGAGGGGCTTGCCGGTCTGCTCGGAGAGAAGGGTGTTCATCTTGTCGCGGATTTTCAGAATGTGGTCGGCGTGGATTTTGATGTCCGACGCCTGCCCCTGCATTCCGCCGAGCGGCTGGTGAATCATGATCTCCGCGTTCGGAAGGGCAAAGCGCTTGCCCTTGGCACCGCTGGAAAGAAGAAACGCGCCCATCGACGCCGCCATGCCCACGCAGATGGTGGATACATCACACTTGATGTAATTCATGGTGTCGTAGATCGCCATGCCGGAGGAGATCGAACCGCCGGGGCTGTTGATGTAGAAATAAATATCCTTGTCGGGATCCTGTGCTTCCAGATAGAGCATCTGTGCAACGATGAGAGACGCCGTTGTGTCGTTCACCTCGTCGGAAAGAAAGATGATTCTGTCATTGAGAAGACGGGAGTAGATGTCGTAAGAACGCTCCCCACGGGAGGTCTGCTCGACTACCATTGGTACAAGTGCCATAATTTTCTCCTTTTCTGCGGTTCAAAACAGCCGACAGTCAATGTAAAGTGACATGACCGGCGGCTGTTTCTTTGATTTTGCGGTGGGGAATTATTCCTTATCCGCGGCTTTCTTTGTGGTTTTCTTTGCGGGTTTCTTTTCTTCCGCGTCCGCGCTCTTTGCGGCGGCTTTCTTCGTCGTCTTGGCGGCAGGCTTCTTTTCTTCCGTCTCTTCGGACTTCGCGGCAGCCTTCTTTGTCGTCTTGGCTGCAGGCTTCTTTTCTTCTGCCTCCTCGGACTTCGCTGCGGCTTTCTTTGTCGCCTTCTTTGCGGGCTTTTCTTCGGCGGCGGGAGCTTCCGCGGCATCGTCGGCTTTTTCGGCGAGGGCGTGATCCTTGACGAACTTCATGGCATCCGCGACAAGCAGATCCTTGCGGATATCCTCGGCGGCGACCATTTCCTTCACCTTATCCATCGGGACATTGTAGGCGTCGCTGATACGCTTGTATTCGGCTTCCACAGCGTCATCGGATACGGTGAGCTTTTCGAGCTCGGCGATCTTTTCGAGAGCGAGACGGAGTTTCACCTGCTTTTCCGCCTGCGGGCGCATCTGCGTGCGGAGAGCGTCGAGCGTCAGACCGGTGTACTTGAAGTAGGTGTTGAGATCCAGTCCCTGCATTCTGAGACGGTTGTCGTAGTCACGGACATAGTTCTCGGTTTCCTGGACGAACATCGGCTCGGGAATGTCGGCAACAAGCTTATCAATCAAAGTCTCGCCGAGAAGGTTCTCGAACTCGGCATCTGCCTTGTCGGATTCTCTCTTGGTTATTTTATCCTTCAGATCGGCTTTATATTCATCTAAGGTATTGAATTCGGAAACATCTTTTGCGAATTCGTCGTCCGCGGCGGGGAGCTCTTCGACTTTCAGGGTGTTGAGCTTGGTCTTGAAGACAGCCTTCTTGCCGGCGAGATCCTTGGCGTGATAGTCTGCGGGGAAGGTGACTTCCACATCGAACTCTTCACCGGGCTTCTTGCCGACGATCTGATCTTCAAATCCGGGAATAAATGCGCCGGAGCCGAGCGTCAGGTCATGCTTTTCCGCCTTACCGCCGTCAAAGGGGACACCGTCGACGGAGCCTTCGTAATCAATATTGGCAATATCGCCCTTCTTTGCCGCTCTGTCGGAGACATCGACGGTACGGGCGTTTCTCTTGCGGGCTTTGTCAAGTTCTTCGTCCACATCCTTCTTTGTGACACGGACGGTCTTCTTCTTGGCTTTGATGCCTTTGTAGCCGTCGATCTTGACTTCGGGCTTCACAAAACCGGTCGCCTTCAGCACGATGTCGCCGTCGTTCGATACGATCTCGAAATTCGGCGTTCCGACGACTTCCAGTCCGGCTTCCTTCACCGCCTCGTCAAAGGCTTCGGGAAGGCATGCGTTGACGGCGTCCTCGAAAAAGACTCCTTTCCCGTAAAGTCTCTCCACGACATGCTTCGGAGCTTTTCCTTTTCTGAAGCCGGGAACCGTCATGTTCTTGACGAGTTTCTTATAGGCTTCCATCTCCGCTTTGTCGTAGACATCTTTGCTTACCGAAAACTCCATGGTAAAACCGGACTTTTCGGTCAGCTCCTTTTTCAAAAGGCTCATGAATTTTTTTCCTCCGGAAAACTTATATTTTTATTTATTTTACAAAGCTACACCATTTTACAACAAATTCCCGCGTTTGTCAAGTCTTTGACAAAATTTCTTTTTTATCTTCCGTATCTTTTCGGATCACGCGGGGGAGAAAGGAGAGATAATCCGCGGAGATCAGAGTAAAACGGATGCCGCGGTATTCGGTCTCGGGCGGTACCGTGTAGTTGCCGTGAATGTGCCCGAAATAGGTGCGTCGGACGCCGTAGGAGAGAAGGAGGGAGACGATCTCCTCCGATGCCTCACCGTTCCATACGGGCGGAAAGTGCGTAAAGGCGAGAATTTCTTTCCCGCTCTTCCCGGCAAGCACCCGCGCCGCGTCGAGACTGGTTTTCAGCCGTCCGAGCTCGCGCGCCGTCACTTTGGAAAAATCCGACGGATTCGGCGATTTGACGGCGTCGGGATCGTTATACCACCCGCGGGAGCCTGCGATGATGAAGTCTTCGGTCTCGTGTGCGTTGTTGTAGAGAAAGGAAAGGGAATGAATCCCTGCCTCTTCAAAAAAGCGCTCATGCTTTTTCATTGTCGTCCACCAGAAGTCGTGGTTGCCCTTGCCGAGGATTTTCTTTCCGGGCAGAGATTCGAGAAAGAGGAGATCGCATTTTGCCTCTTCAAGTGTCAGTGCCCAGGAGATGTCACCGGGGATGACGACGGTGTCGCCGTCGGACACGACGGCGCGCCAGTTCGTCTCGAGCCGCGAGGTATAGTCTTTCCACCGACTGCCGAACACCTCCATGGATTTGTTCGTTTTGCTGTCGGTTGACAAGTGCAGATCGGCGATGGTAAAAAGTGACATTTCAAAAAACTCCGTGTCATGGAATAGGGGCGGACGAATCGCAAACACTAAATAAGCAAACGAAAGTTTGCAAGTCAAAAGAGAAAAAACGGAAGGCGAGGGGCAAAGCGTGTTTTGCGTGACGCTCTCTTTGCCTCCCTCGGAGAAACAAACAATGGAAGATAAGAAGAATACCGTCGGTTGCGGCTGTGACTATAAGAAGCAGATCAAGGGCGTTGCCTGCGATGTGAAGAATTGCTGCTACAACGATGGGGAAAACGCCTGCTGCGCCGGAAATATCTGTGTGGGTCCCTGCGATGCGGACTGCTCTTCGGAGACGGTCTGCGCGACCTTCAAGCCGAAGGCTTATTGATTTTCGGCGAAGTGTAAAACGGTCTTCGGCATGTCCGGGGCTTCGATGACCTCGGAGAAGCGTATTGTCGCCCTTCGCAACGCGTCGAGCGGCGCGGGGATCTCCCTGCCCGTCAGCGTATGCAGTCGGTCTGCCGCTTCTATCCCGTCGGGCGGCGTGTTGCCGGTCAGCGCGTGCGTGACAGTCTTTGCAAATTTGTAAGGAGATGCCGTAGAAACGACCAGCATTTTTCTCTCTGCCTTACGGATTTTTTCATATCGTCTTGCCGCGCACAAAGCGACGGCGGTATGAGGGTCCGTAAGGTAGTTTTGTTTTTCGTAGGTCTCGCGAACGGTTCTCTCCGTTTCTTCTTCATCGGTGTACATACCGACAAAGTGTCGGCGCACCTCGGCAAAGTCCTCCGGCGTGAGTCGGTAGGCGCCGTGCTCGGCAAGATTCTTCATATATGCCGCAGTGCGCTCCGGCCCCGCAATCAGGTAGAGCAGGCGCTCGAGGTTTGAGGAGATGAGGATGTCCATCGACGGGGAAATCGTCTGAAAGAAGGGACGGTTGCGGTCATAGACACCGCTCTCAAGGAAATCGGTCAGCACATGGTTGCGGTTGGATGCGCAGAGAAGCGTGCCGATCGGAAGTCCCATCTTCTTCGCAAGGAAGGCGGCAAAGATATTGCCGAAATTTCCGGTCGGGACGGCGACATCTATGACCTCGCCCTCGGCAATGCTTCCGTTTTTGACAAGGTCGCAATAGGCGGAAATGTAGTAGACGATCTGCGGGGCGAGTCTGCCGAAGTTGATCGAGTTCGCGCTGGAGAGAAAGACGCCGCGTTTGTCGAGCTCGGCTTTCATAGCGGGATCGGAGAAGATCGCCTTGACCCCGTTCTGCGCGTCGTCAAAGTTACCTCTGATAGCGATGACCGAGAGATTTTTTCCTTCCTGCGTCTGCATCTGCAATTTCTGGAGCGTACTGACGCCGTCGGTCGGGTAGAAGACCTGAAGCCTGACGCCGGGAATGTCGCGATACCCTTCGAGTGCCGCTTTTCCGGTGTCTCCGGAGGTTGCCGTGAGAATCAGCGCGGTTTTTTCTTCCTTACATTTAATAAGCGCGCGGGAGAAGAGGCGGGGCATCAGCTGGAGTGCCATATCTTTGAATGCGCAGGTCGGACCGTGAAAAAGTTCCAATATAAAGAGATCGGAGAGTGCCGTGACGGGTGCCGGTGCGGCGCTGAAACGCTCGGGGGCATATGCTGCGGCGGTGTCCGCGAGAAGTTCTTCTTCGGTATAGTCGGTGAGAAATTTTGCGAGGATTTTCGCCGCTCTCTCGGGGTACGACATGTCGTAAAGAGATGCGAGTTCTTCATTTGTGAGCGTCGGAATGTGCTCCGGCATGTAGAGCCCGCCGTCGGGAGAAAGACCGGTTTTTATGGCTTCTGCTGAAGATATTTTCGGGCAGTTTATACTTCTTGTGCTGATATAGTCCATGTCGGCTCCTTTTGTCGGATTATCTTTGGTAGGCGGTGTCGAGAGAAAAGGCGGAGATCAGATGACGGATTTCCTTGACCTTCGGCTTCTTTTCATCGTAGAGAATTACCTCGGCAATGTCAAAGCGCAGACGGCTCACCGCACGCTCCCGTCGCATAAAGGCACGGGCAGCGGAGATGATTTTCCTTTGCTTTTCGGGCGTAACGGCGGATGCCGGGCGCGGCTCGCACGGGCTTTCGTGTCCCTCCCGTCTCGTCTTGACTTCGACGAATACGGTGGTATCCCGTGTCCTTGCGACAAGGTCGATTTCCGCACCGGCGGCGACATAGTTTCTTGCGAGAATCTTATATCCGTGGCGGCGAAGATACTTTGCCGCCTGCTTTTCACCGTAGTTGCCGGTGATGCGCTTCGGCGTCAGAAGGTCAAGGATTTTCATCTTCATGTAAAAATTTCAGAAAACTCATACGATAGATCGGCGCGGGACCGTATCGTCTGACAGCGTCCATATGGTCGCGCGTCGGGTAGCCCTTGTGCTTTGCGATCCCGTAGAGAGGATAGGCTTTGTCAAGCTCGATACACTCTCTGTCCCGCGTGACTTTGGCAAGCACGGATGCCGCCGCGATCGAGGCGGAGAGCGCGTCTCCCTTGACGATCGCCTGACAGGGAATGGTGAAGCCTCTCGTACAGTTGCCGTCGATCAGGGCGAAGTCCGCCGGCACCGCGAGCTTTTCGATCGCGCGACGCATGGCGAGCATGGAGGCGTTCAGAATGTTGATTTCGTCGATCTCTTCGGGCGACGCCTCGGCGATGCCGTAGGCGACGGCGGTTTCGATGATTTTGGTATACAGGGCCTCCCGCTTCTTTTCGGTCAGCTTTTTGGAGTCGTTCAGACCTTCGATGACGGTGTCGGGCGGCAGAATCACCGCCGCGGCGACCACGGGGCCGCAGAGCGGACCTCTGCCCGCTTCGTCACAGCCGCAGACGGCGGTATAGCCGTTTTGATAAGCTTCGTGTTCGTAAGTAAAATCCGGCATATGTGCCTCCTTTTTACGGGCGTTCGAGCGTGATCCGTCCGATCTTCGCCGAGCGGAATTCTTCGAGGAGCATTTCGGCGGTGCGGCGACTGTTGATCTCGCCGCCCGAGACGAGAAATCCGCGCTTTCGTCCGACCGTTTCAAAAAGATCGTAACCGTCGGCTCCTTCGATTTCTTCTTCCGTCAGCTTGTAACGGGCGAGAAAGGCGTCGTGCGCTACGGTGACAAGGCGGGAGCAGAGAATCATCGCGAGCTCTTCGGTGTCGAGGATCGCGTCGCGGATCGCTCCCGTCAGGGCGAGGTTTTCACCTACGGTCGCGTCCTCGAACTTCGGCCACAGAACCCCGGGCATATCAAGAAGGTCGAGACCGATGTCGGTTGGTACCCATTGCTTTGTGAGTGTGACGCCGGGACGGTTTTCCGCTTTTGCTTTTTTGCTTTTTGCAATACGGTTGATCAGGGAGGATTTTCCCACATTCGGAATTCCGACGATCATGGCACGCACGCGCCGTCCTTCCATGCCTTTTTCTTTGTAACGCGCGAGCTTCTCCGCGAGAACCTCGCGCACGGCATCGGCGAGGGCGTCGATGCCGACATTTTCGATCGCATCGACCGCGACGGCGTGTTCTCCTGCCGCACGGAATTTTTCCGTCCACGCGCGGGTCATGGCGGGCGAGGCAAGGGAAGTCTTCGTCAGAACGGTGATATGCGGCTTCGTTCCGAGGAGCGCCGTGATCTCCGGATTGCGGGAACTGTACGGAATCCGCGCGTCAAGAAGCTCGAGGACGATGTCCACCTCGGGCAGACATTCCTTCATCATGCGGCGGGTTTTCGCCATGTGCCCGGGGAACCATTGGATCGGGTTGTTTGCCATGCTGTATCCTTTCTTGGGTCAGTCGACGGTGCCGAAACGGGAGAAGGGGAAATAGCGGAGAAGCACTCTGCCGAGCACCGCCTCCTCCGACACACAGCCGAACGCGCGGGAGTCGGTCGAGTTGTCTCTGTGATCTCCCATGATATAAATCATGCCTTCCGGTACCGTAAATTCGGGCACCGGCGTGTAGCGGTATCCCGGTTCGGCGTGTACATAGTCTTCCTCGAGAAGAAATCCGTCCACATAGACTCCGGTCGGTAAAATCATGACCGTCTGCCCACCTG